>CAZNQF010000066.1:0-9127 GCA_964575125.1 uncultured bacterium | reverse complement strand
CAATTATAGGTAAAGTTTAGAAATAATTGTACAATATATTTTCAATATCAGTATATGGAAGATTAATCCTCTCCGACTTAACCGTCGAATACAATTGTCTGAAATCAAATTCATGCAATAAGTTTTCATTGTTGTCAAACTCCGTCATGTTCGGATCAGAACCATATATTCCACCCTTTACCTTGCTTCCAAAAAGCAATTGCGGAGCAGCAGTTCCGTGGTCTGTACCCTCAGAACCATTCTCAAATGGACGTCTTCCGAACTCTGATGTGGTTAGCAAAAGCACACGATCCTTAAGACCAAGATTTTCAATATCTTGGAAAAATGTTCCAATAGAGCTTGATAATACTGACATAAGATTATTGTGATCATTTAGCTGGTTGTTGTGAGTGTCATAGCCATATTGATGCGTAAGAAAGATTGGAGTGTAAAGCCCACCTGAGAGAAGCTTTGCAATAATACTTAGCTGGGTTCCCATTGAGTTGTTGGGATATTCCACAGTATTTTGACCGAGCTCTGCTGCAGCCTGAATAACACCAGCATAGGCAAAAGAATTATTGTCAATCTGACGAACATACGACAGCTCATTTCCTCCCGCAGTTTCGGGAGGGTCATTATTGTATTCATTCTCATAGGTTTCGTTCACCAGGCTATAGAAGATGGAAGGGTCGTCCACAATTACTCCTGGTACACCTTCATTTCCTGTTAGCAAAAGACCATCTGTAGAGCCCTGCTGCAGTGCCATGGGTTCCTCTGGTGGATTTTCCACATAATCTGAATAGAGTGTTTCAAGGTATCGTGCTACCCAGCCAGTAGAAATAAACTGATTAACATCTGACCCACTTCTCCATATATCGGTAGACCTAAAATGAGAAAGGTCCTGCTCGCTATATCCCACATTCTGTATAACAGCCATATTTTCCTCATTCCAAAGATCCATTAGAGGAGCCAAGGATGGATGAAGACCCAGTGTCTCACTGATTGGTAGGAGCTCATTCTGGGGAATGGCAATATTAGGTCGGAGATTGTAATATGCATCCTCTTCAAAGGGAACAATCGTGTTCAATCCGTCATTCCCTCCACCTAAGTTCAAGATGACCAAAACACGATTTTGTGCTTGAGCCCTTAAGGTCTCAGATTGAGCTAATAGAGGGTGAATCCATCTTGGGATAAGGGTTGACCCCAATCCGATTGCTAGTGAGTTTTTTAAAAAATTTCTTCGTTTCATTTGAGTTGAAAATCCGGATATCTCATTAATAATTTAAATGTTCCTCTAAGCCTCTCTTCGGCCTCTGGAATGGTTAATGACCAGTTATAGGGGTCCAAACCTTGGAGCAATTGATCCAGCAGTAATTGTCGGGTATGATCGGTTGGCTCTATATCATAAAAATACAAGACCAAATCATCAATTAACTGCTCAGCATCATCGGGATTGGGAAAATGAGATGCGACCTCTAAAAGGTCAGGCTGAAATCCCATGGGTGTATCACCAACATACCCATCAATCACGGCATTGGTAAAAAGCTTTCTGTATGGAAGGGTGTAGGTGTTAATCCAGTTTCGGTATCCCAACCAACCTGAGACATCAGGAGGATAAAGAATAGCCTGACCAAACAATTCCTGAAAATACAAAAGAATTCTATTCGTTGTCTCTCCTTCAGGAGGAACTATCTCAGTTATATACATCTGACGAAGTGGCGAAAGAACATGAACAATGCCCCCCCTATATTTTGAACCTCTGAAGTTTTCATCAAAAAACAATTCACTTTTGAAGAGCGCTTCCAACATAGGTTTGACTTCATAATTATTTTCCCTAAGGATATCTGCCAGCTCACTAACAGTTTCCTCATTAGGATTAAAATAAACAAACCACTTTAATATTTTTCGGGCAAAAAATTGTGCGGTCTCCTCCTGCTCAAAAATAATATCGACAATATCATCGCCGGTCCAATATCCAGTTTGTCCCATGAATGTTTTAGAACCAAAGTCATGCCTGTTTTCATTAAAAAAAGTTTCCAACCCATCTGTTGTGTAGCCGGTGTATGCACGTGCTGCTTGAACTACATCTTCCTGAGTATAGTTACCAACCCCAATAGTAAATAGCTCTAATAGCTCTCTCGAAAAATTTTCATTTATTCCTGCTAAGGGGCAGGGATTATCTTCCAAGGTAAAGGTGACTGTATAGCTTTGATCCGATGGAAATCCTGGCTCGCACTCTGACCAAACATCATTCAGATTAACTGTGTCATTATCAAAAAGATCAAACCCAAAATTGCTCCATTGATCGGCGGGATTCCAATCACAGTGTGACCCTAGAGGTGGATTCCCTGACATGCCCCAACCAGACCAACCATCAAAATCTCCTGTTACGGTATAAAGATACTCATAGACCCCGGGCTCCAGCTCCATACTGCCTGAATATGTGCCATCACCATTTGGCAATAGGGTAAGCCCAAAACCGGACCAGGAGTCCATTGTGCCGGTCATATGGACCTCTCCCCCCTGCAAATCAACTCCTGTCATATCCACAGTAAAGTTTACTGTTCGGGGACCTTCTTCAACATCCGAACAACCGCTCCAGGGATGACTGTCCAATATTAATTCCGAATCTGTGAGTCTAAAACCACGATTGTGCCACTCTGTATTGTAGGCACACTCATCCGGAACAGTTTCACTCCAATTCCAACCTCCACAGGTATATTTATATTCATAGAGCCCCGAGCTCATCCAAACAGTTTTAGTATAAACACCATCCTCATCCTCATCTAATAGTTTTCTTCCATATCCTGACCAATCATCAAGTAAACTGGTCATATACAAATGTCTATATCTATTTTCTTCATTATCCAACCACTTCAGCATCGCAGGATCTACCGCCATTAGTTTTACAAAATCTTTAATATTACCCAGAGCGTGCTCCCTGAGAAGCGCATAATGATTATAAATTGCAGGAGGAAAGTTAACTTTCTGAGCAGATGTAGCGAAGTGATCGTGCCAGAAAAGTGTCATTGTTTCGTGGACACTTATCCCTTCGTCTAGCATGCTATCAATAATCCAGCTACGTATCTCTGCTCGCTGATCTCTGTATGCTTGATTTAAGGAATCTTTCTGCTCAGGTGTAAGGTCTGGAGGGTATGGATCATCTATCCAATCCCCCGGAGGCTCTGGCGCGGGCTGCTCATCGAGCAATGCATCCACTGTGGCATCCAATCCTTGCTCATGAACGCTATTGATTTGTTCCCATGTTGGTCCAAAGGTGGTCCGTCGTAATAAATGTATCGCTGCTCGAAGATCAAAATTGACATCTCTTGATGAGATGGTAGAGCGGATATCAAGCTCTGGAGCAGAAATTTGCCGTGGATCAATTGGATTAATATTCTTGGGAAGATTTTTTATAGAAGGATATTCAGGTGGCAAGGATTCATATTGCTCAAGAAATGCATTAAGTGACTCACTACGTTCTATGAATGCAGAAATATCTTTTTTACTCTTGATATGTTTCGGAGCACTAGGACTCTTAATTTTTGATTCTGCTAAAAGAAAACCAGCTATTAAAAAAAGTAAAGTTTTTTGATAGTATTTAATAAATAAACTCAGCCTTTTCATTGTGTTATATGACTTACCACTCTCAAAGAAGTTAAATAATATTATTTTATAAAACAAATCCCTCAGAGGCAATATTAACTTTGGTATATTTATTATTCTGCAATATAAAGAGTACCCTCACCAGAGCTCCTGATCCAGTATCCTTTTCCTGGAATTATCGACTCAACATTATAATAGCCTACATCAAATTGATAAATTGTTCCAGCTATGATAATCGCATCGGGATCGATAATTTGGTCAACATTGATTTCTTGATGGGACCCAGAAAACAAATTCCATCCATCAACTAACTGCACTTCCAGCACATCTGTTGGCAATCCGTTTATCTCAGTTGAATCGGGGGATTCAAACCGGAGCCAATAGCCACTACCCAAATTTAAATGGCTCACCAACTCATAACTTTCGCCGAATCCATATAATGTTCCCTCCACCGCACTTGGGAAAAGAACTTCGTACGAACTGTCATCAACATTTAATGGTAATCCAATTAAATTCCAATCTGAATTTAAGTTAAGGGTGATTGTTAGGCTTTGGGGGCCTCCTGTGGTTGCGATAAATATCTGATAATCACCGGTGCGATTATCTGACCAAAAGCAGATTAGATTATCTCCGCTCCGGATAAGAAATGGATCTTTTTGAACAAAATTTGATTCTTCGCTATCATCGCTCATTCTTTGTTCATTCACTAATTCATCCCCACCCAATTCCGTTGCACCATAAAAGATGTCGGGATTTCCATTTCTATAGTCTACCCATATTGAATGAAAAACAGAATCATTTAAAACAACTAATGGAAAATTCTGAGCTGCCCCAGAGCCTGGATTGAAATTTATATATAATCACATACTTTAATTGTATCGGTATTTGTGTGTTGACTTACATGAAAACCAGAAGCAATATTATTTTCTTCTATTGAAATTGATGGGCCGGAAGCTGGACAATAACTAGCATAGTCATTAAAATTGGACATTTGAATAGGTTCTTCAAAAAAATCTAAATTAAAATCTTTTCTAACTATAAAATGTTTTCGCTGATTTGAAATATTATTTCGATATGCAAAAAATATATCACCGGTCTCAGAAATCTCTATATCTGACTGGCAGCAATCACAAGGCTCCATTTCCTCTGTTGTTATTCCCATAGGTTAACTGGCAGAGAAATCTATGTCCCCCGCAAGGGCTATTGAATATCGAACACTGTTGAATGAATTGTTTTGGTTATAGCTGTAATAGAAAAGATGGATTTTCCCATCAAGTCCAATACCAATGGAAGGATATGCGACTAAATAGAGTTGGTCGCTGACCTTCTCATCACCAATCCAATTAAGACCGTTGTCTATTGAATTGTTAATATATACAGAGGTGTAGCCTGTTCTGTCATCCATAAATGCAACAATTACTTCATTACCCCTAATTGCTACTTTAGGTCCAGCCTGAACATATGCCACGACTGTCTGCACATGAGAGTTCAATCTTTCTGGTTCTGAAAAAGTAATTCCAGAATCAGTAGAGCGAGCATAATAAACATCCTTGTGTCCATTAATATCTGTCACCCAAACCATGTGCAATACCCCCGTAGAGTCAAAAACTGCATGTGGAAATTTTTGGTCAATATTTTCTTGCGGAACAACATGGTAATTTTGACCAAATTGAAACGAAGGTTGCGCGAAAAGAACACCTGTAAACAATAAAATATTTAATATAATTTTGTTTTTTAACAAAGTTCCTATTTCAAGTAAAGTATTTTTTGTATCTGATGATCGAACAAACTTTGAACACTTAAAAAATATTCTCCTGCGGGAATAGCCAGACCATTTGATCGTTTTCCATCCCACATCAAAATATGTTCTCCTCTACCTATATTACCATCCTTGAGTGTCTGAATCCAACGACCCTTCACATCATATACAGATACTATAGCATGTCCAGATTTTGGCATATCAAACCGGATTTTAACTCGCGAGTTAAATGGATTTGGAAAAGTGGAAATATTTTTTATCCTAACTATATCATCAGAGGTGGGAATGTTTGTATTGATAGCTCTTTGACTAGGATCAATGTTTAAAATAACGTTGAAGGTTCCCTCAAAACCGGTTTCCGTTTCATACAAAGGTATAATCCGGTCCACCGCATTTGGATCAGATGAGCCTGTATCACCATCCAAATAATCATCCCCCTCAAAATAAAGTTGTGTAACCAATGAATCTCCTGCTGGCGGAGTTATCATAAAATGAATGTGGCTGGGACGGTAAAGGTTATTTCCTAAATAATAAACCCCCGGCTAGATGGTTTCTATAAGATATTGTCCCTCAAGGTTAGATAAGACCCGCCCACGGAGATTCAAATGATCATTGTCGGGATTGCCCGTGGTACAGATTTGGGAAACAGAATAACAACCTTCATCATTGGCCTGCCATGCATCTATGACAACATTTGGGATGGGAGTTTTACAATCATCTGCTGTTACCCTTCCTCTCAAAGTGAGACGCGCTCCAGGTTCATCAATAGATGCTAATTGTGTTCGATACGGAGTATCGGGCTCCCAATAGGGACCGAGACCCATTAAATCTGTTGTTGTTCTATCACAGGTTTCCCCAAGCAAGCGATTGGGTAGCATGATTCCTGCTGAAGCCAACCCGCTTATTTGTAAAAATTTTCTCCGGGAAATCATTTTAATAAGATTATTGTTTGAGTTTGAAACATTTTTCTATTTTACTGATAACTTAGTTATCATTTCTTATTGTATACCAATCTATTATAACCGCAGCACCAAAAATAGCTATACCCAATAGTTTAACTAAATATGGAATCTCGTTCATAGATAAAAACATTACTAAAATTAGTATCTTAAGGACTATTTCTCCCACGCTAGATATTCCATATATTATAAATACTATCTATCAATGTATTACTATTTAAGGAGCACCATTTTTCTGGTCTGCACAAACTCACCAGCCTGTATCTGGTATAGGTAGACTCCTGCACTCACAGGTCTACCCATTGAATCTGTAGCATCCCATTGAACTAATTTGAATCCAGGTAGCTGTGCTGTATTTACAAGTTGGGTAATCTCTTTACCAAGCATATCATAAATAGTTAGAGTTACTAAGGCATCTAAAGGTAGGTCGTAGCGTAAAGTCGTAATAGGATTGAATGGATTGGGAAAGTTCTGATGCAGTGTAAAGGTAGCAGGTACTACTGCTTTAAGTGCTAATGTAAATCTTTCTGCTGATGGCACTGTGAGCTCTCCTGCATCCTCAAGCACATAATCATCTAAGGTCTCAGAACTAAGCACCCAGTTGTGATGTTCTCCAGCATTAAGCATAATGTCATAAGCAATAGTAAGAGTCTCAGTAGTGGGCATTACTTCTACTACTCCATAGTCTTTTACTGCTCTCCAACCGTCTTTGAACCTTACATCGAATGCACCAGTAGGAGGCTTAGGAGGCAGGCTGTAGCTTAGCATTTCCTCTTCAGGAATTGAAACACCAAAGTAAAGATTACTACCATTAAAACTGAGTTTATTGACCTTATCTAGATTCTTTGAATCAAAAGCATCTGTTCTGGCTGCATTGCCATTTGAAATAGTAATGCTCCCAGCCGTACTTGCATAGATCCAGTATCCATACCCGGGGGTTAAAACTGTAGCATAATCATATAAATCTGTATACTCAAAAATCGTTCCCGGAACTACAATATTTTCTGGATCGGAAATTCCAGAAAGGGCAACCTCAGAACTGATCCCGCTGATGAGATTCCACCCTGTATTGAGCTCTAGAGTCAATTCGTTTACCGGTATCCCCGATAGCTGGGCTGTTCCCTCACTCTCAAAATGAAGCCAGTAGCCCGTGTCCATCTGGAGCTCCTCTGCCTCTATATATTGTTCACCATTATAGAAATAGAGAGTCCCTTCAGTAGATTCAGGAAAGAGTGATTGATAGGTGGATTCTTCAACCTCAAGAGGTAATCCAATAAGATCCCAGTCACTACTAACTGATATTGATATATCCTCATTTGTAAGGTCACCATTGTAGCAACTGCCAATTTCATAGGTGTGTGGGTTATCTGCGGTGTTGCTCTCCAGTCCATTAAATGAATATGTATAATAGAACTGTATAACCTCACCCTCGCTAGCGTTTATCTGAAACGGAACATTAGGTGTCACATTATATCCTGGTGGTGTGCCGCTGGTAGCGTAATATAAAATACATGTTGGGTCACCTACATGACTTGCACTAGGAATAAACATCAGTGTAGGATTATTCAAATCATCCGAAAACTCGTATGTATAATCCCCATTTTCTGGCCCTCCTGTACACTCCGGAGCATCCAATATTTCGATAGAAAATGTATTGGATATTGAGACAAGTCCATCATTATCTGTTGCTTGAGCACTTATATTATGAATTCCAATAGAAATATTTTCCCATAAAAAGCTGTAGGGTTCAGTGCTATCTTCGCCAATTATGGTTTCGTTATCATAAAATTCTACTAATTCAACTGTCCCATCAATATCATTTGCCGAAGCATTAAGTTGAATAGGAGTCCCGTAATAATATGTGGGGTTTAGAGATGATGTGTTTAATGAAACTATTGGCGGGAAATCAGAAGTCGATGAAACAAATACCAAAATATAATCCACTGAAGAATGAGTTCCATCATTAACGGTTAATTTAAATTTATATGTACCTTCAACTAATTCAATAATTTCTGTTTGCACACTGTTTTCAGCGGAAAATATTACAACAGAAGGGCCATATATTTGCTCCCATTGATAGTTAAGGTTTTCGCCATCTGCATCGTAACTAGATGAGCCATCTAATAGCGCACTTGTTTCAGGTAAAGTAATTAATAAATCATCACCAGCATTAGAAACAGGGGGATTGTAATCTAATTCTCTATTAAATGAGAAGGTCATTCGACCTAAATTAAATCCACCATCAATGAATACCATACGTAGTATATGTTCTCCTGAGTTCAATTCTATGTCTGCAACATTATCACTCAACCAATTATACCAATCTCCAGTATTCCCTACGGATAAATTATCACTTATCTGCGTTCCATTAATTTCAAAATAAAACGGACCCCCTCCACTTGGAATATCAGAAGCATAACGAAATTCTAAATCATAATATCCAGGTTCTTCAACCAATATACTGTACTCAGTCCATTCACCTGCTTCAATCCATCCTAGAGTTGGGCCTTCCGTTTCACCGAAATATTCTACATCAACATATTGGTCAGGTCTGTATGTTCGATGGTTATATGGTGAGCTATCAAAGTAACTGATGTTTTGACCAAGCCCTCCCTCATAATCATCATATTTTCCCGGCTCAATTGTTCCTGGAATGTTATTGATATTATTGGCGTAGGCTATCTGCTCACCAACCTGAACACTAACTATATTTGTAAGACCAAAATCTGATCCAGAGTAAATTTTGCCATAAAAATTGTGTAACCCCACGGATAAGTTTTGCGCTACAAAAGTAAATGGATAGGAGGCTGTTTCACCTAAAAGT
>CAZNQF010000065.1:1174-10404 GCA_964575125.1 uncultured bacterium | reverse complement strand
GGGCAATAATGAAGATAATGAAAGCCAAGTGTAAACCTTGGTATCAAGTTTAATCCCCATTTCTTTTCCTAAAAATAAAATATTTTGCGTCAGTAGTTGACTAAGATATTTGATGCTACCTGAATTATCTAAATCTTTATAGCGCTTATTAGTTACTGGGTTAAGGGCAACCCACGGAGAAATAAATCTATACTTTACAGGCTGATTAGAAATCATCATTATATCAGTTTGATGATCAACATCTAAATCATTTATTTGAAAGGTAATATTCCCAAAATCCAATACATCAAATTTTTTGCATAAAGATAAAATTAAATCAACCCCTTCATTAATACCCACTAAATAAATTTGCTCATTCAGAATTTTTACTTGAACACGTGGATATAAAAATTCCTTTCTATACTGCCCATTGAGCATAGGAATAATCTCATTATCGGCAAATTGTTTAATAAAAACTCCCTTGACTTGGTAAGGTGTTTTTTTGACTGGCTTATCTGTAACTATTCGAACAGTTACAGTTCTAAAAGAATTAGACCTTGGGTTTTTCTCCTCCATTTTGTGACCTCTTTATAAAACATAATAATATTAGTAAAATATAATTTATTGGCTCATTGTGTTCATAAACTCTTCGTTGGATTTTGTGCGTTTTATCCTCTCTTGAAAAAACTCCATTGCTCCTTTTGGATTCATTTCATTTAGCAATTTTCTCAAAATCCACATGCGCCCCAAATTTTTCTTGCTAACCATTAATTCTTCCCGCCTAGTGCCAGACCTTATTAAATCAAAGGATGGGAATATACGTCTGTCACTTAGATTTCTATCCAAGACTAATTCCATATTTCCCGTACCTTTGAATTCTTCAAAAATTACATCATCCATGCGACTACCTGTATCTACAAGCGCAGTAGCAATTATTGTAAGACTTCCCCCTTCCTCTGCATTCCTAGCTGCACCAAAAAATTGTTTCGGTTTTTTTAATGCATTTGCATCGACCCCTCCAGATAATATTTTTCCACTATGAGGGGTAACCGCATTGTGAGCCCTTGCTAATCGAGTGATACTGTCTAATAATATAACAACATCATCTCCGTATTACACGATTCGCTTAGCTTTTTGTAGTACCATATCTGCCACTGCAACATGGCGCTCAGGAACTTCATCAAAAGTGGAACTTACAACTTCAGCATCTACGTTGCGTTTCATATCCGTTACTTCTTCGGGACGTTCATCAATCAATAAAATTAACAATTTTGTTTTGGAAGAATTTTTTCTTATTGCATTAGCGAGATGCTGCAACAAAACTGTCTTCCCTGTTTTTGGGGCTGCAACTATTAGGCCTCTTTGACCTTTTCCTACTGGAGAGATTAAATCCATTATCCTCATAGAAAGATTCTTTGAATCAATCTCTAGTTCAAATTTTTCTTCTGGATAAAATGGAGTTAAATTATCAAACAATATAGCATTCTTAATATCTCCAAATGGACGATCATTCACCAACTCAATTTTCAGAAGAGCATAAAATCGTTCTTTTGATTTTGGCGGTCTAATTTGTCCTGATATAAGGTGTCCCGTACGAAGCCCAAATCGTTTTATTTGAGATGGACTCACATAAATATCATCCGGGCCAGGTAAGTAATTGAACCCAGGACTGCGCAGAAAACCATATCCATCAGACATAACTTCCAACACTCCTTGGGCATATAAAACACCATCTTTTTCAGCTTGTGTTTTAAGAATACGGACTATTAGCTCCTGTTTATTTAAACCAGAAACAGATTGAATACCTATATCCTGAGATAACTTAGTAAGCTCTTTAATTTTTAAAGATTTTAATTCATTTACATCCATTGGGGATCATATATATTGAATAAAACATTTATAAAGAAAAACCTGCTGAGAGCGGGTTAAAACTTCAAGCAGAAGTTACATTATATGATACCAGAGTCAAAAGAAAATTCAAATGCGTCAAAAACATCTTTTGCAATATAATGACTACCGAAAAAAAGTATAGGGGTTTTCGAGTTAAATTTATGTTCTATTTTTAATAAAGCTAATTGAATATTATCCTCCGCTGTACTAAAAATATTATATTTTTTTATTTTATTAATTAATTTTTTTGATGAATATAGTTCATCATTTTTTGTTCCAACAGTTATCAATTGAGAAAATTTTCCTTTAATTTGAGCAACTATCAAGTCTAATTCTTTATCTCCTTTTAATCCAATTATTCCAATGGGCTTCTCTGAAAAATTTTGTTCCATAAAAGATATGATCGCTTTAAGACCATGACCATTATGAGCCACATCATAAAAAATTGGATATTTATTAGATAATTTTTGTAGCCTCCCAGGCCAAATAGCTTTATTTAACCCCTTTTGAATTATTTTGTTCGAAATTACTCTATTATATATTTTTATTGATTGGATTGCAATTGCTGCGTTTACAGACTGATGTGTACCGACCATTGGAATAGTATATGACACATCATTAATCCAAAATAGGGATTTCATCTCCCCCCAGTTTGTTTCGTATGATATAGGGATTTTTGTGAAGTGACATGAAGAATTATTTTTCTTGCAAATATTTTCAAAGATATCATTTATTTTTTTAATTTGCGGTCCTACCACAACCGGAACATTATTTTTAATGATTCCACCTTTTTCTCGTGCAATATTTTCTAGCGAATCACCAAGAAGCTGTCGATGATCAATCCCTATAGAAGTAATTACCGATAGAGATGGATTAATGACGTTGGTTGAGTCAAGCCGACCCCCCAAACCAACCTCTATAACTGCTACGTCTACCGATAATTTATTAAAATACCAAAATGCCATAGCCGTTGTTGCTTCAAAGAATGTTACAGGTATCTCATCAAAATCTTTTTTGTACTTTTTTACAAACTTTTTTATCTCATAATCCGAAATAGGGACACCGTTAACTCGTATTCTTTCATTAAATCTTATTAAATGCGGAGATGTGTAAAGTCCGGTTTTCAATCCATATGTTCTTAATATTGATGCAATCATTGCACAGGTAGAACCTTTCCCGTTCGTTCCCGCAACATGTATGGAGGAAAAACTTTCTTGTGGATTTCCTATTTTTTTTAAAAGATTTTTTGTGTGGTCAAGACCTACTTTAATTCCACGTCGTTCAAGATTATATAAATAAGTTAATATTTTATCCATTAAAAAAAATCGGGGTCAGATGTCTTACTTTTATAAGAATGTTTCCAACTAATTTAATTCTGTGAAAACTAAATTTAAAATTGGGGCCCCAAGAAATCTTTCAGCAATTTTTTGAAATGAATAAGATTTATCTGTAATAAAACACTCAAAATCACCTTTAACATTATTTTTATTTAATAAATAACCGTTTTTTAATAATTTAAAAAATGAATCTGCAACTTCTATCGGGGAGTTAATTAGCTTTACTTTATTTCCTAAAATATTTTTAATAAATCTGGAAAAAACTGGATAATGGGTACAGCCTAGAATTAATGTGTCAATATCAGAATTTGTTAATGGTCTTAAATAATGGTTCAAAGCAGAATTGATTATTATTTCATCCATCCAACCATCTTCAGCAATTGGAACAAGTAAGGGACAGGCCTGAGAAAAAACTTCAATTTTTTTACTTACCATGTTAAGTTGATTTTTATAAGCATTTGACTGAATAGTAGCAGCTGTACCAATTACACCAATTTTTTTGTTAATTGATTGTTCTGCTGCTGCTATTACCCCTGATTTAATAACTCCCATTATAGGAATTGGGAATTGATCTTTCAACTTCTCTAAAGCAAGTGCCGTTGCAGTATTACATGCTATGATTATTGCTTTTACATTTTTACTAATTAGAAACTCCACTATTTCATTTGAATACTTTAAAACAGTATCTGGGCTTTTATTTCCATACGGAACCCTAGCAGTATCTCCAAAATAAATAATAGATTCATTCGGAATTTTTTTCTGAAGCGCTTTTACAACTGTCAGCCCTCCTAAGCCAGAATCAAAAACACCAATTGGAAGATTTGAACTTGTCATCCTCTTGCTAATATTTCTTCTTTTGTTTTTTTAAATTTCATAATCGCACTGTATATCCCCTCAGCAATCTTCTGTCTATAAGTTTTTTCCCTTAAAAGTTTTTCTTCATGTTTGTTTGATAAATATCCTACCTCAACTAAAACGTTCGGCATGCTAGCACCTATTAACACATAAAATCCCGCTTGTTTTACACCTCTATTTTTGGAATTCACCTTTCTCCCAATCTCTTGCTGGATTAGACCAGCCAAATCCTCGCTTTCTTTCATATACATGCTCTGCGCCATCGTTGCCATAATCAAATTTGTTCCTTCAAGATTGTCGTATGAATTATTTTTCAGCTCTTCTAATTTAATAACTGAGTTTTCTCTTGATGCTACAGAAATAGCATCTTTAGTCTTACCCGGACGAAGTAAATATGTTTCAAATCCTCTAACTTTTTTGTTTGGACTTGAATTAGCATGAATACTAATAAAAAGTTTTCCGCTTTTTTTGTTTGCAATCTGCGTTCTACTTTTCAGTGGAATAAAGATGTCTTCTTCTCTTGTATAAACGACATTAACCTTGCTATTTCTTTCAATTAGTGAACCCACCCGTTTTGCAATGTCTAATGTGATAAATTTTTCCTTAGTTCCCTTCCTCCCTTGAGTGCCTCCATCTTTTCCCCCATGACCAGCATCTAGCACAACTGTATCAAGAAACCATTGATTTTTCATTGTTTTAATATGACGGCTGGTTTTGACAGAAGTTCTTAATGTAATAACTATCTCCTGAGGACTATTTGTTTGGAAAAGTTTATAGCCCTCTATTGCAGTTCTAAGCTTAAATGCAATTTGTGCAGACTCCTTAAACTGATCAGATGTTACTCTTCTTACGATTCCTCTTGTATAGGTATCTTCAATTTTTTTGTTATCAATAATCCCATCTTTAACTGTAATATAAAACCAACCATTTTTGCTATTAAAGGCAGTTATATTTGATTCGGGAAACTCTTTTTTAGTCTTTATATAAAGGATAGTTCCATTTGCTTTTTCATCGATTACTACGCTGTTTATATTAAAGCCCTCTACATCCAATTCTAGAAAATTTGTGTTAGAATGATATTCCAACCCTGGTAATACAGTAGATTTTAAAATACTAAAGAATTCTTGTGCTGGAATAAATATATCATCATTTATTCCAACACTTGGAAATGATGTTTGAAATGACTTATTATCAACTACAAGAAAATCAGATTGATCAGTAATCTTTACCCTTTTGTTTTCAATATAAAGAACAGTTTTTCCTCTTTCAATAGTATGAAATAAATTACATTTTATAATTCGTGAGAAGTCATTTGATGAACAATATACTTGATTATTTACTATCAAAGTTTTAAGGGATTCTTTGATGTTCTGGGCCTTTGAGACAACTTGTATTGGAGCCCCAATTAGAATACTATTTAGAAAACATATAATTAATATTTTACAAAAATGGGAAATCATGTAGTGTAAAATTATCCCACAATACCAGTTTTTTACAAGTACCAGTTAAAAACTTATTTTTTCTCTTAAGCCTACTATTTTTTACTTTGAAACATTTATAGTCTAGTGTCTAAGGTAATATTGTCAAATTAATTTTTGAGGATAAATAGAGCCAACAAATCAAAGACATAACAAGTTGTTTGAGGAAAAGATATGAAAAGAAAAAATACAAAATAAATGGGGAGGGCATAAAAATAAGAACGCCCCGTTTCCGGGGCGTTCACCACATATTGAGATTAGGGTTATTTCTTCTGATACCACATATACACGATCATCAAAGCAAGAAGACCTTCAAAGCCATCTCCAAACTGGCTAGCAACACGGCCAATGCCAGCGATAACTCCAAATGTGTCTCCAAATAGTATCCCGACGCCCACGCCAACCATAATCAATGATTTCAGTATTTCAGTAATTTCGCCTAGCCACTTATTTATAAAGTCAAGTGCGTTTTTCATTTATCCTCCATTGTAATTGGTTCAAGATTGTGGTTTTGTCAATATTCACGTATGTTTCCTATAACAACGATACGAGAACCAGAAGAGCTAATAGCCCGGCAAAGCCACCGCTTAGAAATGAGTCTACCAGCGTTGTTATTCCATAAACCGGATCAAATCCCGTCTCGTATACAATATTCGCAAAAACGAATAAAACGATGAGACCTTTAATTAGGCTTACGATTCCACCGACTACATTATTAACGGTTGAACTTATATCTGCCATAAGTGTACCTCCTTGGTTTGTGTGTATTAAAATAAAAACGGGGACACGTATCCCCGTTTTTTTCCAAATTTAACAATTCTTATGTGCTTGGTGCTCAGAGTTTCTTTTAGAATATTTGTCAAATTTACAAAAAATATACAATAATACAATTAAAATAAATTATTTTCCAATTTTCAACAAATTATACAAATAGTAATTTATGCTTGAAATTATTTACTGTGTTTCTAATATCCTTTTAATATTGTGTTTTGGTAAAAACTTATATTCTCAAAATTCTTCTAGCCTCAAACAATGACTTACTAAATCAGGATGATCAATTCGTTGGGCAACTTCAGTGTTGCATAGGAATCATTTTGTCTCGGGGAATGGAGCTGAACAATCATTTTTTTAAATAAAACCAAATTCCTAAGAATTCATTTGAGAAGAATAATTTTATAAGTGAGTTGTGGATCTTGCACCGCGAATAACTGCTTCTATAACGACATAGCGAGTTAAAAAATAATTTGGTATATACTTATTTAAAATGTGAATAAACCACTTAAATATTGGATTAAAAAGAAGAAAGCCTTTTGTTGTATAAATCCAATCACTGCCCAATTTATGTTTGTACTGAGGATATCTTTTAAGTAATCTTGGTAAATTATTTTTCCCGTAGTGATACATGGAGTTACAGAATTCATCCAGTGTCCGTTTATGATGATGTTCACTAGCTGCATGTGATGAAAATCTTAACCCATTTGGATATGCTTCCCAAACACGAATTGCCAATTCGGTATCTTCCCCTCCATAATTTGTGATGCTTTCATCAAAAAGTTCTACTAAATCAAAAATGGTCCTTTTAACAGATGTGTTATTGAATAAAAAATAGGGAAAGGATATGGTTGCGTTTTCTCCAAATTGGCGCGCTCCTCTTCTGGGGCTATTTAGATACTTATCAAGAACATTGGGCTTTATACCTTTTGGTAGAATAGAATATCCAGTTACACCGATACCATTATTCTCCAATTATCCTGTACAATCATATCACTATCAAGAAATAAAATCACCTCGCCATTTCCAGTATTTATGCCTTGATTCCTCGCGGTAGATAGTCCACTGTTCTTTTTAAGATGTATAATCTTAATATGTGAATGGCTACAAAAAGAATCTAGAATCGTTCCAGTTTGATCGGTTGATCCATCGTTTATTAAATAGATATTAAAGTCCCCTTGATATTTCTGATTTAACACACTACTGATACAATCTCTAACAATATGTTCCACATTGTAACAGGGAATAATAACATCTACTAAAGGATTCCAATTCAAATGATACTTCTTTCTTGATAATATTGGTATAATACTTTACTTGTGTTATGTAGATCATGATGCTTTATAGCCCATTCCCTACTTTTCTTTTTATGGTCTAACAACACTCCTCGATTATTTATCAAAGATTTAATTGTATCATATATATTATTTCCATTCACATTAACAAAAGGATGATCAGGAATAAAATCAACATATTCATTGATCAATTCTGTAACACAGCATAATCCCATCGACAATGCTTCAACAGAGTTCATTCCATACCCCCACCCACCACGATTATACACCTGATCCACCAAAATATCACAAGATTGCTTTATCCTGATAGTTTCATCGTATGGTTTGTTTTCTATAAGAATGAATTCAACATTTTTATTTTCCTGTGCAATCCTTTCACATATTGGAATAATGGTCTCGCTCCCTTTGTAGTAACGATTGGTTGGACTATGACATATACGTATCTTATCACGCATATGATAATCCGGCGAAAATTGTTTTGAGTTAAATGGAAGAAATAAATAATGAATATTGGGGTGTTTTTTTAATAAGTCTAACTCGCTTGTCATATTTAATGAGGATACTCTGTCAATTTTTGAAATCACGCCCCTAGTTCTTATGTCTTGCCCATGATAAGTACACACAATTGGTTTTCCTAATTCTACTAATCTATTTACAAACCGTCCATCCCGGTAAAATTCCAGCCCCCATTCCAAATGAATAATATCATAATTCATAAGCCCAAGATTTTCAATAGCTGGCTCAACCTTAAAATGCCAAAGCCAGTCACGGAATTGAAAATATATTTTCTCAAACTTTGTGTTGGGTTCCCACATGGGTGGATAACCATCTCTTTCTTTATAGTCACCCAGTTCTCCACGAAACAACTGATAGTAGCGGTGTCGACCACGTAAATACCAAGAACTCGTATTAACCAATGGTAGATCCAGACAAATACCAGGGTCATATTTGTTTTTTGATTTGTAAAGGGTGATAAATGTGCATTCATTACCCTTGGCTTCGTGAGCACGTTTCCAGCTACTCAGTGTCCCCACTGTATTTTCTGGAGAAATGTAGAGAATCTTCATCAGAGTAATCTTTTGTAGAGAGTAATTAGCTTATTGCTAATTGATTCCCAATTATATTGATTGAGTATTAAACTCCGGTTCTGGAGAGCCTGGTTTTCTAATAATCTATGATCCTGTAACAATTTAATTAGCCCTTCTGAAATAGTTTGGGCTGATCCTGGTCTTGACCACTCAATAGATTCACCAATATGATGGCGAACTGGAGGTAAATCTGATGATACAATTCCACAACCTGAAGCCATGTAGTCAAATAGTTTTGTTGGTGTATTGTTCATAGTTAAAGAATTTTTCCGAAATGGAATAACACCAACAGCTGTCTTATTTAAGTAGGTCCACACATCTTGATGAGGAATTTGTGCGACCCATTTAATATTATCTGAAAGTCCGTTTTTATCAATGGTGTTCAGAATATCATCCTGGAATTTTGGCAATCGAAAGCTACCCAAGAGGGTCAAAAAAATATCTGGAAATATCTTTCTAAGAATGAGTATGGATTCCACCAATTCCTGAATACCTCTTTCTGGTCTTAGGAATTTAATGTAGTATTTACCTCCACCA
>CAZNQF010000065.1:0-1164 GCA_964575125.1 uncultured bacterium | reverse complement strand
ATGGATAGTTTGGAAGGATAACCTTGTAAAACAAGCGGATCAAACCCCCAATCTTTAAAAATACAATCCTTTATTATTGGATTGCTCAGTACAATCTGATCTACATATCTCAAATAATAACGCTCCCTATGGGTTCTCAAGGAGATTATTAAAGCCCGTAGATTGGGATGGCGGGTGGAAAAAGTTTCATTTAAAACCCGCAGATCTTCATGAACATCATATATTACTTTGGAAGTATAGTTACGTTTTGTATATCGAGTGAGGGGCAGTAAATGATATTCATGAATATGCAGTACCTTGGGTGGTAAAACCTTAAATTCTTTTCTTAAAACATTTAAATATTCAGGTATGGAAAATTCTATCGCTGGAAAATTTTTATGGACAATCAGTTCATCGGACATATCAATTTCTGAATCAGACCTAGTATAATAACGGATAGAATGGCCCAGTTTTTTCAATGAAATCAATTCCCGGTGATACACTCTTTCATCATCAGGAAAATGCTGACAGGAAACTACATAAATCATGTGATAAAGCTTTTTAAGGCAGACCTTTCTTCCTTATTTATTACAAACAGGAACCAAATAGTGGGGTAGGAAAAAGTAATTGCCAAGCGAACCCAAACATTATCGCCCGCGATAAAAACAATCCCCATAAAAAATGCGGGATAGAGACATGCAAACCAATTATAAGGCACTGTGTAAATTTTGTGGCTACGTATAAAAACGGACAAACTCATAAATAGAAATGCAAATACTGTGGCCCATGCAGATCCTAATACTCCATATTTGGGAATTAAAAGAATATTCAGAGCAATATTTGCTGTGGCCCCTATTACACGAAATATAGGAATCCAATTTGTTATCTCTTTCAAAAAAATTCCCGGCAATTGGATAACATAAGTGCCAAAAAAGAAATAGGCAAACAAAATACAGAACACAACATTTTCAGTAGACCAAAACTGTTCCCCGATCAAAGTTCGTGAACCTATTGGGAAACGCATTATTTCAGGAACCCATAGACTTACAGCTACAATAACAAAGCCCAGCAATCCCAAAAAAAGTGTTGCCGCTTGTGAAAAATCCTCTTTTGCTCCATCTTCCTTGCCGCGTTTTAGAAAATAGGGTGTCCAGCCCATGTTGAATCCCATCACTATAATTAAAC
>CAZNQF010000064.1:0-10473 GCA_964575125.1 uncultured bacterium | reverse complement strand
TTCTTTAACCAATCGAATTCGACACATAATGTCGCAACCTAGTTCTAGGCTAAATACTCAATGAACGAATTATTAACAACACAAAGTTTAGAGGGAACACCTCTTACCATCTCAGCTACATCCATGCCGTCCTTGGACGGCATGGGGACTGGTGCGATTCGCAGCAGTGTCTTTGAAATTAACAATTCATCATCGAACGTCAATTTCATCGCCCATGTTTGGGCTTGTTGTTCCGACCTTCTCCTCGCTGAGGAGGCCTACGGCCCAAAAGGTCGTCAGGGAAAGGGTTCCGAAGATCCGCTACTGATAAAACTGTCTTCATCTGCCGGAATATTGCACTTACAGTGCAACAGAAGATACTCTTCTTTAAATTCCACCAGACTCGAAGATTTATCAAAAAGTGCTTTTTTCGTAGCTACAGTTTGGAGTTGGTCCCTTTTAGTCCACGCACTTTGCCTGGATAAAAGGGACCGACGGTTGAAGCCCAAACAGGTTTCAGTGATTGACGCCGATCCATGCAATGAAGTGAGATCTAGAGGTGTTTCTTTAACCAATCGAATTCGACACATAATGTCGCAACCTAGTTCTAGGCTAAATACTCAATGAACGAATTATTAACAACACAAAGTTTAGAGGGAACACCTCTTACCATCTCAGCTACATCCATGCCGTCCTTGGACGGCATGGGGACTGGTGCGATTCGCAGCAGTGTCTTTGAAATTAACAATTCATCATCGAACGTCAATTTCATCGCCCATGTTTGGGCTTGTTGTTCCGACCTTCTCCTCGCTGAGGAGGCCTACGGCCCAAAAGGTCGTCAGGGCAGTTTTCTTTTTGAAAACTCTTTTGGTTATGCAAAAAGAAGATCAAGTGAAAAACCAATTATTTGTTTTTTCAGGATTTGGAGCGACGTAGTCGCTCTGGTGAAGCCCAAACAGGTTTCAGTGATTGACGCCGATCCATGCAATGAAGTGGGATGTTGAGGTGTTTTCTCTATTAAAGTTATGACAAGAAAAACAAAACAAAAAACTGATTTATTTGAAAAAAGACTCGATGACATAAAATGCCTGTCTCACATTGTCTATCATTTTGAGAATTGTCTAGATGCAGGTTTAGAACCTTTAATTACCCCAGAACTGGGAGACGAATTAAAAAAATTAATAGATCAAAATACTATTCCCTTATCGTCACTCACTGTTTTTCTTCAACATGCTCCCTTTTCAATAAATTATTGGAATAACATAAAGGCTATCTATAAATTGCTTGAATTAAGGTTAATAGGGCTTAGCGAACTACAAAGACACAGTTATAAACATAAATTTGAAATCTCTCTGATTATTAGAAATCTTGCAGTTCTTTTTTCTAGACTAGAGACACCGATGGATTGCACTAAATGCCCTGGCTATTTTGCACAAACAAAAAAGAAACCGACATTTTGCAACAACCCCTGTGAGCGTTGGCCTGGAGGCATAAAATACACTCGGCAAATACTTGTTAATGAAGAGTATACATTTGATAAATTAGGGATTACCGACCAATTTGTAAAGGTAGATGGCATACACGCTGCTGAAATCTTTATCGAGACAAGAGATTTTAGGGATAAGATTTCTTTATTGTTGCTTGTTGATGAATCTATCGACAGAGGAGAGTTAACAAAATTTATAAAGCTCGCTCAAAAGTTTAATCAAGAAAATACTGCTCAGGATTTTCCAAAAATTCAAAACACCAGGATCTTTACAAGTAATGAGTTTAAGCATCCATGGACTTCAAGAGGCGCGAGCAACAACGGACCAAGAGCGCATTTCTTCAGTCATGTTACCAATGAAGTTTACGCAGATATAAGACCCTTTACTGATAATGCCAGACCCACTGAGAGAACAATTCAATATATGAGAAGAAGAAGCAGGAGATTGTTAAGATCACTTCAACAAAATAACACAAAGATATACGTAGATTTATGCATCGCTTTTTTTTCTCATCTTGATTATCCGCAAAAGAATAAAATGTCTTCGCAATGGCTGTTGCATGAAATTATATTTGGCGCGGATAAGTCGATACAACAAGGCCAGCACGGAAGGGGCAAAATAGAATACCCCAAAGATTATGGTCAAAGGACGCAACGTTCAGAGCCATGTAAGACTCAATGGGATAAGACTATTGAAAAAATTAAACCACTCATTATTAAGGGTAGCTCATATCTAATTATCACCGAATTTTGTCTAAAGATATGGTGCGATCAAAGCAAGGAAAGAAGAAAAGTTTGGTTAGGATTATCAATTAATTGCCTGAATAATTACCTTCAGTCATCCTCAAAGATTATTGCTCAATTTGCTTTAGAGCAATTGGAACTCAAGCCAGAAAAGATCAATAGGGTAGAGCCGGCTTCAATTGCCAGAGGGTTGGCCACTGTTGAAACAGAAGTGGCTGAATATTATTTTGATCTTTTTTTTCGTAGCCATAGAGAATTAATAAATTCCATGTGGATGACTAGATTCAGTTTTGATCTTGATGACGCTATATACAGCCTAAAGAGTCATGCTAAAACAGATGATGAAAAGGAGCGTTGCCTTGTTTTAGGTTTATTGTCATTGCAACTACCTTGGAACGGCTATATCAATATTAAAGTTGGTGATCCTCAGAAAACAGATCAATTAAGATTGCCTAAAGAGATAATTAAAAAAGTCAAAAATCCACTTAGTTGGAATTCTAAATTAAGGGCGTCCACCTGGCGAAATGGCGTATGGAAGAGACCCAATGTGAGTTTATGTGACAGTGGTTTGATGGGTTGGCCCCATGCAATCTTTGATAGAGATATAGTAACGATGGAATCTAAACCTAGAATTGGACTTGAAAAGTATTTTTTGGATGCAAATCCTTATAGGCTAATAAATCTTCTTAACTTAAAAACACACCTTCTGCATTGCCATGGAGCACCTGTAGATATAACTGAAATTAAAGAAGAATTTCTTACAAGAAAGTCAGTATTAGTCAAAAAAGCTTCGCTTTCAGAAACCGATGATCCGGTATTAGCAATTGCAGATAATGAGACAGGTCACTACACACAAACAGACCTTCGTATCCTTCCTTGCGAAGTGTGTGGATCAAGTCACAGAAATAATCATGCCCCTTTTATTCCTTTTTCAGAAAGAGAAAGTAAGGAGATAACTGATTACAAAAAAACGTGGAAAAGAGGCCCTCATGTGCAACCAAAGCAATCTAAAAAAGCATTTTGGGAAAAAGTCGGTGAACACGAACAAAAATTTAAAGTCTTAGATCCAGCAAAATGGCTGCAAACCGAGGTGATCATTTCATTGAATAAGAGTATGAATAATGAGGATTTAGAACCTGAGATAATTGGAAAGATATATAAAAACACAGCAAAGGCGATTAATAATGGCAACGACGAAATTGTCCTTCAATTGTTAAAAGAAGATATACCTTCAATGCCCATAAAAACAATCATATCAAGAGCGATCGCAGTTGATGAAAACCTTTGGGTCAATGAATATAAGAATGGGAAAATTTTTAAGCAAATGCTGTCCAGCTCGAGCGATAGTATCTCTTATTTATGGAAAAGTCTTGGTTATAAGTCAATTGAAAAGAGGACATTGATAAACCAACGATTTTTCCAGAATCCCGAACTGACCTCTTTGATTGTTAAGAATTTTATCCCTGAATTTATTGAGAACCTATCAGACGAACAAGCCAGTTTTCTGTCTAATTTTATAGATCTTCGTCCAGAGCTTTTTAATTTAGACAATGGTTTATTAATGCAGGCTTGCTTAACTTCTCATTCTATTATTAATGAAAAGGCTTTAGAGGTTGCAAAAGAAATCGGATTAACAACATCTTTTGCTATAGGTCTAATTGAATCCGATTTTCCCAAAGGAGAGGATGTCGCCAAAGAATATTTTTTGGCTCTTGATCCAGCATCAGAAGGGTATATTGATGACATTCTAAGCTTATGTGACAGTCCGCATGAACGAACTAGATATTTTGGCTTGGAGCTCATAGAAAATAATAAAAATAATATTCCGATGGCGCAGTTGTTTCTTAGGCTAAAAGAAAATCGCCACAAGAACATAAGGAAATTCTTAGCAAATGAACTCGTTGAGGGTTTTGCGTCACTTGATTCTTTAGACTTTGACATTCATATATTGCGTTCCAGGAACAGTGAAAGAGTTAACAAAGAGCTTATAAAGAAACGACTAGAAAAAACAATACCCAATGTTCATCAATCCAAATATGGAGATTTAATAAAGGCCCTAAGAGAACTCTCCCTTGGTCTAGTTCCCGGAGATAAAGAATGGGCTATTGAGCAATTGACAAAGCTTAAATTGAGAGGGCAAGAGATACCAGAGATGGAAATAGAAAAAATTGAGGAGACAACTAATGAAATTAGCACAATCATATAAACAAACAAGCAGTGCAAAAACAAATAACAAAGGCATGGGTTTTGCTCTAGCCACTGACTTAAATAGACCGGGTGTTTTTTTGAATGCTGGTGTAAAAGATGGACTTACTTTTGCTCGAAATATGCTTACTTTGCATCGGATTGTTTGTACCAATATGATTAAAGCGCCTAAAGATAATAGTGCATATCAAAAGTGGGTTGAGGGCGAATATTTCAAAGAATTGGGTGTCGCCATAGAGCAAAAAGACATCAAAGGCCTTATGAAGAAAGAACATGCCATTAGAACAGAACTAGAACATTTAAGACGCTCCATTGCTAAAAACATCAACAAATCTAGACGTAATTTTATAAAGCTTGGTGCAGCCACTGCCGCCTTTTGGAGTTTTCTTCACAAGCATGACCATGAAGCATGGGTTGTACTTGATCCAGTGATTAGCGTTCAGCCTGATGCGGTTATTTTTGAAGCATTCTCACTCGATGAATCAATGTATGGGCGTGTCACTTTACCGAATCAACAGCTTAAACTAAATGAGCCCCTCAGTAGAGGGACAACCAATATTGATTTCAGCCAACAGCTTGCCAATGAATTTGATCGCGTAAGGTCATACAGACCACTAGATCTTAAGGTGGGCTATAAAGACGTTGAAATATCTACAAATCTTTCTTCAACTGTGGAAAAGAAGATCGATCTCCCTAATACATGGCTGAAAGGTTTCCTAGAGGTTCAATCAGCTTCCGCCATGCCAAAAATATCACTCAATCTTACTCCTGCAAGTGTTTCTGATTTGTTAGCTACCTTAGAGCAAAAGAAAGACAATGTTAGCCCTAAGTCACTCAAATTTATTTTAGAACCGGGTAAAAAACCACAAATAGAAATAGAACCTTGGGGAATCATAATTAAAGAACAGGAATATATTTACTCAGGGAGCACAGCTCAAATTATCAGGATATGGGGCAGAAGAAGATTAATGGTTTTAAAAGAGCTTTTACCTAATGCAGATGAAGTCCAATTGGAGCTATTGGGTTCTGGACTACCTTCGTTTTGGAGAGTTATGTCCAATGATATAGAAATGGACTTAGGGTTATCAGGATGGTCATCCAATGATTGGGCTTCTCAAACTAATTTCTCTTTAATGTCTAATATTGACAAAATTAATGAGAAAGAGATAAAAAGAGTTGCAAGTGTATTATTTCAGTCAAACGGTAAAACAGCCGAAGAGATTGCAGAGGATACTGGGCTTGATAGATTAAATGTGAGTGCTGCCCTTCAGAAACTGTGCTCAAGAGGCCAAGCAATGTTTGATTTTCACAAGAAATTTTATAGATGGCGTGAACTATTTCCAGAGAATCTTATTCCAAAGGATATGAAGGAAAACCCAGCCATCAAGAAAGCAATAAAAATCCTAAAAGCCGATGAAATGACAATCGAGCAAAAGAATAAGAATTCAGAAGGAAGCCTATTTATTAAAGGTTCAATCAACAAAATCAAAAAAGAGGACGTTACCTTTCTTAGAGACAAAGAGTCTCCTGATAAATCCGAAGGCAAAGATTCTTTTGATATGGAGCTAACATTTGATCCAGATGGGAGAGCCACAAAAATGAATTGTTCTTGTATTGAATTCACCAGAACATCAATGAAAAAAGGCCCGTGTAGCCATTTAATCGCTCTAATGAAAAAATCTCAGAAGGATGAATTACATGCCTGACAATATAAAGCTTAACCCCAATTGGAAACAAAGGATCTCTGAGATAGGGAAGAGATCTTTTGAATTTGAGGAAATGTTGAGATTGGGTTTTATTAAACCTAAAACAGACGAAGAGAAAGAAATAATAGAAAAAGTTGAGAAGAAATTAGCTACAGAAAATAAATTATTAATAATAAAGGAGCAAGAACTAAAAGAAATCGGTGAAGAAATTAAAGAGGCTAAAAACACTGAAAAAATATTAGCCGGGATTAAGCAAAAACGGATCAAAGAATCTAAAAAGATTAGAGCAGAAAGAAAAGCTGCCAAAGAGTTAAAACAAACCAAGGATCGACTTGCTGATAAAAAAAGAAGATTAGTAACACCGCCTTTTTTAGGTAAACGTGTTTCTGGCAAACTGAATTATCAAGATGGGAATGTAAGACTACTAAAAAAATCAAACCTTCCCTTAATTGAAGATATGCAAGACTTAAGTGATTATCTTGAAATAGATTTAGGGCAAGTTTCATGGCTAGCCTATCATCGTGAGGTCACTAAAGTTGATCACTACAACAGATTTCGCATTCCTAAGAGAAGCGGGAATGAACGGATAATTTCAGCGCCTAAAAATTACTTAAAAGATGCTCAATCTTTCATAAACACAGAAATCTTAGAAAAAATTGAACCTGAAAAAGAAGCCACTGCATTCCGCAGAAATAAAAATATTCTCGATAACGCGGTTCCCCATAGTGATCAAGGAACCGTCCTTAGAGTTGATCTTGCTGATTTTTTCTCAACCATCACTTTTCCTAGAGTCAGAGGGTTATTTTCATCCCTTGGATACAATTCGGGCGTTTCATCAGTGCTGGCCCTTTTGTCTACAGATAGTGATAGGAGAGAGATCATTTATGAATCGGAGAAGTGGTTTGTCAGCCAAGGCCCTAGAAAATTACCTCAAGGGGCATCGACATCACCAGCATTGAGTAATCTTATCGCAAGAAATCTAGACCGCAGGATAAGGGGTTATTTAAATTATCTAGAGGACGAATGGGTCTATACAAGATATGCCGATGATCTCGTTTTATCGCATCCTGAAAAAAGTGTTGATGTTGGTAGACTCTTAACCTACTTAGGTCGAGTGATTCATGATGAGGGTTTTAAAGTTAACCATAAAAAAACCGTGATCATGAGGGCTCCACATCGACAAATGATTACTGGATTGGTCTTAAATGAGAACGGACCAAGAGTGCCTAAGAAATACTTAAAACTAGTAAGGGCAATGCTGCACAATGCAGACAAAATAATTAGCAATGGAGATAACCCTCAAAATCTTGATGAAATTAAAGGCAAGATATCATTTATAAAAATGGTAATGCCTGATTTTGCTAAGAAAACATTTAAAAAATACCCCTGGCTTAAATCATCTAATCGAAATGTCAGCTAACTCTTTACTCCAAGAAATTAACAATTCATTCGAACTGATTGACGATACAGTTCTTGACTCTATGTATATGGATGACACAGATATTGCTAGTATAAAGTTTTGCGCCATAAGAAAAATTACCAAAAAGAACAATCTGCTTCTAATTCTAGAACACTCAGTCTGGGGATATTTGTCCAATCGAGAACTGACTGAATTGGTATCTATTTCAGTTATTTTTGCAGAGCCCTGCTGTTTGAGTCATAGCCTCACATTGTTAACAGATAAATTTAAAGATCATTGTGAAGAGATATATGGCGAAATCCCAGAATGTAGAACTTATTATTTAGAGGATTTAGAGATAGTATCAATTTCTAAAGACGCTATCACTGTGCAGGTTCATGCAGCAACTTAGTTCAGCCTAATCAACCCATTTTTCAGACCAGTATTGATATTTTCTATTCTCATTTGGATGAAGACCATCTGCTCCTGCTGCAGATCTGCTTGCCAATAAAGCAATGTCTTGTGTCGCATGGTCTGTTAAAAGCTTTGAAAATAGATCCTTTTCAGCTTTTTTAACATTTTTCCCAGATGCTAGATCTCTCTCTTTTAATAATTCTTCGAGCATATCTGAAATCATAAGCTCAAGGTCAAAAGGTATATATTCACCAAATATATGCAGATACATTTTCTGAATAATTGGGGCAGTGATAATTAATTCTTTAGATTCCTCTTCTGAGATTCGACCATCCTGGATACAAATGTAAAGAATGAACAAAATAACAGCCTCAATAGAATTAGGTCTCAAATCATTCATACATGCTCCTCATTCTTTTTGACATTTGGGCAAATTCATCTCTCAGTGATTTCGGTTCGAGTACTTCGACCGAATCACCAAAAGCTCTAATCCACCATTTGAACTCCAATACATCGCTTATAGTATCTTCGATAATCATAAAGCCATCATCAGTTTCAGTAATTTTTTGATTTTTTGATATAGGTGTTTCTCTTAAATGACCCCCAGGAGCATGACCTGCAGCAGATTTACTAAATTTAAGTTTAACTTTCATTTTTTTTGGTGACACGACGAACCCAACTATTTCAGCAACATCTTTTACATTTTTGTCTTTATGCGCGCTTGACTCGTTAAGAATTACTACATTTTTGAATCTGTGTAATGCGAGATAACTAAAATCATCTTTATATTTGTCAAAAGAGCAAATTAGATAAGAGATTCTTCCTCGATAAACTAAGCCTACCGGATGAAGAATATATTCCTTTGCTTTATTACTTGATACTGAAGTGTATTTGGCCTTGATTTGAACGCCTTTCCATAGTGAATCCTGAATTGATGGGAGAATCCCTTCTTTTATTTTAGCTGGTTTTAAGTTAAATCCTTCATTAAGGGTTAAGACTTTATTTTTCCAATTTTGCATCCTTTTAGAAGCGTTCATTTCAAGAATAGCTTCTGCTTCTTTCAGATATGGGGTTATGGGCTCTAGTGTTCTATTAGGTAAAAGAGGGTATAAATACTCGAAAGCCAATTGCAAGCAAATAGCCTGATCAGGTGACATTCCAGAAATTTTTCTAGCGCCTTGAGGAGACTTATACCCGTATGGTCTTGATCGATCATTGACTGAAACATGTTGTGGGAATAACTCAGGTAATTTTTTTAAGTCTCTCTCGACTGTCTTTCTGGAGACGTCATATCCCTTCTCAATTAATTTCTGATGGACATGTTTTATTTCAAGGTATGTGGGGCCCATCATACCAACGATATCCAAGCCTCTGGCTATGGCTTCATAATGATGGGTTTTTTTTCTTTCTCTCATTAATTTAAATGCGTCAGTATGTGTCGTATAGCTATACAGTAAATTTTTTTTACACTAGCTTCCAGAAATAATTTCAATTTCATTAAAAGGATCCAGCTCTAAATCCTCAATCCAAACATGTGTCCAATCGTTTGACTTTCTAATGATGTCATCAAACGCTTGTAAAATAGCTCTTATATCAAAGTTTCCAGCTCTAATTTTGATTTGATTATCTGCATAGTATTTTTCGTATTTATAATCAGCGTTGTGGATCAGATTAAAATAAGGTCGATACTGTATTTCTATAAGGTTCTCACCTTCTTTGAATGGGACAACAACACTTTGGTTGTATTTTTTTTTATACAGCTTACTCGCTATATGGTAGATCTTGTAATCCCCATCTTTTATCTTTGTGGTAGTGACAACTTCAAAATCACCAATTAAACGCCAATATTCTTCTTCATTTTTATTATTAATACCTTCTTGTCTTATTTCATCTACTCTTTCTTTTAAACTTGTTTTTGATGATTCATTGATAATAGACCAGTTAGAGAAATCGCTGATTCCCCATGTTTCTCTTAATTTCATTTAATGCCTCCAGAAATATGGAAAATTATAAACGGCACTTCCGTCATTATGTGTCCCACATAATCATCGACAGTATATTTTTATTGAATTAATCTAAATGCAGGTTAAGAAAAGCAACTGTTTTATTCCAAGAATCATCCGCTGCTTCTTTTTCGTAAGCGATGCCTGAGGCATTGGCAAAAGCGTGTTTGGCCCCTTCATAAATATGGATGCTAGCTTCCTTATCAAGCGCTTCCAAATTTTGGCTAAACTCAATGAATTGTTTGTGCAGTCTGTCTTTGGTTCCTACAAAACCAATAATGGGCATTTCTAGAGTAGCTAATTGTTCCTTATCATTAACTAAGCTCCCGTAATAGATTACTGTCGCATCTATCTGTTCAGGCAACATTAAGGCTCCCCTTAAGGACCATTTGCCACCCAAGCACCAACCAATTATGCCTACCTTCTCAACCCCTTGTTCTTTTGTTAGGTAATCGTAAGCAGCTTTCAAGTTGGCCAATGCTGAGGCTTCATTCTTTGATAAATTAGTGCTCAACTGAAAGGCCTCTCTAACTTCGG
>CAZNQF010000063.1:0-10580 GCA_964575125.1 uncultured bacterium | reverse complement strand
ATTCTGGTGGTGTATTTTCTAATGCTTGTTTAACAGATTCAACAATGCTATTAACAGGCTCCTTAAGCGCATGTCGAATTTCATCAGAAGATACTTCAATAGTTTTTGGAATTCCATTCACTAAGTCTCTACCTTTTACTGATATATTCTGAACTTTCATTCTCATTGCAGAACCAACAGATTTTTTGATATTTTCACCGGTTGGCAATCCAATTTCTAATTTATGTTCATTTCTAAACCAATAAACAATTGCTTCATCCATTTCATCACCGGCAATCTTTATTGATGTTTTAGCGGCTACCCCATTGAGTGAGATTACAGCAATTTCAGTTGTGCCTCCTCCAATATCAACAATAATGTTACCAATTGGTCTACTAATATCCAATCCAATACCTATGGCTGCAGCAACAGGTTCTTCAATTAGATACACTTCCCTTGCATTTGCTCTTTCGCCTGAATCCTTTACCGCTCTTCGATCAACTGACGTAACACCACTAGGGACACATATAACCATTCGCACTCTAGCGATCCGGTTCAAATTAACTTTCCGGATAAAACCCTGCAACATTCCATCTGTCATATTTATATCAGCGATCACACCATCTCTAAGCGGACGTATTGTTTCAATATCCCTGTGTGTTTTACCTACCATCGCTTTTGCCTCGTCCCCTACTGCAAAAATTTTTTCATCATGAACAGATCTTGCTACGATTGAAGGTTCATTTATAATTACACCCTTACCTCTAAGCCAAATTAACGTATTCGCGGTTCCCAAGTCTATGGCAATATCTCCGGATAACCAGCTAAAAGGACGCGTCAATATAGATAGTAGTTTCATTTATGATAAAATATTCTAGAAATATAGAATATAAATTACAGAAATCAGAATTTAATTCCTCTGATTATTAACAATATTCTTAAAATAATTAAAGTAAAACTGAATCTGATGTAATCGAATTGATATATTGTTTATTGTGTTGATAAATAATGAGGACTTTCTAATTGATACTCTCCAAATCCATTGACATCCACAAATCGCAGTGTTTTATTGATGGAAAAATAATACCATATTTCATAAGATTTTTGGTTTGAATGATTAGAATGCCTTTTTACCTCATCTGGATAACCAAACAGAATATAAACCATTCCCATATCCGTTTTCCATCCATCCTGAAATCCACTAAAATGTTCATCAGAATAAGATACTCTGTTATAGTATTCTTCCATTAGTTCATTCTTCAAAGAATTAGGAGTTGGATCTCTTGAATCCCAAAATAATTTAAATAAATTTTCTTTTTGATTTGTTTTTATTTTTTTTAGTGTATCGAGCTCTTCTGTTGTTAAAATATATTTCATTTGTTCTATCGCATCATCAAAATCTATAATTTGCTTTGAAATACCAGGTTTCAGAAAAATCATCTTTTGTGATTTTTTATCGGTCAAATTTCCTGATTTTATTGTCATATTTAAAGTATATGAGATATCAGAAAAAATAGAAATTGGATATTTTAGATAATAATAGAAATAATTATTTTCTACATTTATTGTTACATTCTCTGATATTAAATCAATTTTTGAATTATTGGAAATTTTCCATTCTAATTTACATTTTTGTTTTGAACATGCTCCCGAAATAAATATATTAACAGAATCTTTTCCTGAATAAAGAAAATTATCCCAGCTTGGCATTAAATTATTTTTAAATCCCCAATTACCAATTTTATGCAATAGGAGAACAGGTTCATTAACAAATAAACTCTTTGAATTATCTAAATTTAGGTTTACACTAGTTTTATAAAAATTTCTACTTTCAATGTCTAAAACAGTTGCCAATACTAAAATATTTTTTGATAAAAATATAGCCTCAGAAAATAAAACTACTGACTCATCTTTACTCGTAGTTTTAATATAATTATTAACAAATATGGAATCGCTCCAAATATTTTTGTAAAGTAATTTTCCATTATTATTCATAACAGAAATTTGGGCATCGTATGCTGAAACAAATTCATTACCATTTTTAATAAATTGTAGAGATTTATAAGGAATTTCCAAATACATTTTTACAAGTACTGAATCTTTCCATTGAGTTGAGACAGAAACTGTATTAATTCTAACTTTGCTGTAATTTTCCTTTATTTCATTTTTGTTCTTTGTATAACATTTTGAACATAGCATTAGAAACATTAGAATTGACGCAAAACTTCCAATTTTAATTATATAGTTTTTATTATTAATCATTTTTCCACAAATACTTAATTAAACCTTGAGATGTACCAAGCCATAAATAATCACCAGTTAGATGCAATGTGTTCACATTTCCTATAAACGGATAAGAATATTCATCTAAAAAATAATGATTAAAATCAAATTTTAATAATCCAGAATTTGTTCCAAAAAATCCGAAATTTTCGTTAAATACCATAGTATTAATTTTTTGTTGTTTAAAGCTATGAGATCTAAAGATTAATTTCCAATCTCGTGTTATTTTATCATAAGAAATTAGCCCTTGCTTTGATGAAATATAAACCAAATTTTTGAACTCCTCAATATCCCAAAAATTTGAAAACAAATTTTCTTGTCCATCTAATTTTTGAATATCTCCAAAATCTCTAAAATCATGAAATAAATCCGTAATTTTATCATAGATAAAAACATTATACCTTGTTCCTATCCAAATCTCTTCATCTATACTTTCAATATCATATACAATTTCATTTCGCAAAGATGGATCAAATCTAATATTTGTATCATACTTCAGTGGCAATGACCTCTTAGTCTCAGGATCAATTCTTGAGATTCCATCATTTGAGCCTACCCAAACAAAATTCGAATCATATGTCATAGAAGTTATACCTCCAATTTTCAAAGTTTTTGATTCATCCAATAATCTCCAATAGTCATTCCTTTTATTAAAAACAAGAATTCCCATGGAACCACCAAACCAAATTTCATCGTTGACCTTACTGATAGAATATATCTTTTGAGGGGTCATATTAATTGTAACATCAAACTCATATATATTAAAAAAGAAATTATTATCAGAAAAATATGTAATACCTGAAGAATTATTTGATTTACCACCTAACCAGAAACCTGATTCATCTTTATAACACACCGAAACATCTGAATTTATCAAACCAAAATAGATTGGATAGAATGTTTCCATGTGTAGGTCTCCCTTTAAAATAGTTCCATCACTAACACCAATCCAAACATCTCCATATCTTGAAGAATAGTATGAAGTAATTTTTTTATTTCTTCCGTAAGGATCAACTAAAATTCCATTGTTTAAAATCCATCCATTCAAAAAAAAATAATTTGATACATTATCGGAGATTCTATTCTTGGAAGATAAATCTGTTGAACTCCAATAAATATCTTCTTGATCAGGAAAAGACATAACGGATACCAACATTCCGGAGGTTCGATCAAGTTTTAAATATACTGCCTGACTTTGAATCCAAATATTTTCAGATGACGATCCTAATCGTGTAATGATAGAACTTTTATTAAGCCCAATTGACGCCTTACTTAAATGTGTCCAGCCACCATCTCTCATATGTGAGTAATTCAATCCATTTTTGTTAGCGGTCCATAATAATCCGGTTTCAAAATCAAAATGTACAGAAATAATATTATTTGAAGATAGACCCTGTGCAATAGATAAAGGATCGTCCATTTCATTAGAATAGATATTATATCTTAATATTCCTCCTTTTTCCGATCCAAAATAAATATAGGAATATCCTTCCGAAATGGATGTTATAGTCCCCGATTCTGAAATAACTATCCAGTCGAATGTATTATTTCGAGAATCATATTGACCGTAGCAAAGATTGAAAAATGCATAACAGATAAAAAATAAATAGTTAAAAAGTGATAAGATTTTAAATATATGTAATATATTAATTATTGTTTTATTTAAGAAATATATATCTGATGATTTACATTTTTTAAGTTAAATATGACTTCACTGATTTCGTTAAATTTTTCACTGATACAGGTGTAACTCCTAGCTCACCACACACATATCCTGCTGCAATATTAGCTAAAAATGAAGCTTCTTCACCATCAGCGCCCCCTAATTCAGCGAGAGTGAAAGTACTAACTACAGTATCCCCTGCTCCGGAAACATCATGTACTTTAATCGCTTTCGTTGGTATAGAAACACTTTTTGATTTGTCAAATAAAGTACATCCTTTCTCGCCTCTTGTAACCAATAAAAGATCCAAATTCAGTTTTTTTCTGATTTCATTACCAACTTTTATAAAATCTGATTCTGTATCCCATATACCAACAACAGACTGAAATTCTAGCACATTTGGTTTTAATAAATGTGCATGAGAGAAACAATTAAAATCACCAAATTTTGGATCAACATTTATAGGAATATTATTAAGTTTTGATAAGCAAAAAATTTTAGAAATAAGAGATTGTGTTAATACCCCTTTACCATAGTCAGCGATAATGACCGCATCCATATCACAAAGAATATTTTCTATACTTTTACTTACTTTCTGTTCTATTTTATCTGAAATGTTATGAATAGATTCTTGGTCAAATCGAATCATTTGCTGACCTTGAGAAACAATCCTCGTTTTAACTGTGGTTTGTCTTTTATTATCAAAAATAATATTATCAGGAATGATATTATTTCCCTTCAATATCGCTTTTAATTTATCTCCATAAATATCATCACCTAAAACACCAATCAGAGATGGGATTGCACCTAATTCTGAGATATTTGATGCTACATTTCCCGCACCTCCTATTTTCATATTATCATACGTTATTTTTACTATAGGGACAGGAGCTTCTTGAGAAATTCTATTAGTGTCTCCCCCATAATAAATATCCAACATAATATCTCCAACAACAAGTACTTTTTTCCCTTCAAATTTTGAAATAATATCAAAATATCTATTTTTTTTCATATATCTTTTTCGTTAAATATATACTAAAATGTTATTTTATATGATATATCATTATTTTCTTCTGGATTTTTTATGTGATGTTCCTGGTCTTATCTTCGAAATATGACCGCGATCAAAATAAATTAGAACTGAGGCAAATTTTCTTATATTTCTATCATCATTACTTCCTAGAATAAGTGTTGTACCTAAAACCTTATTCATTTTTAAAATTGTTTTTTGAAGCTCTAATTCTCTTTTTCTATCTAAATAGATTCCGTAATCATCTAAGATAACTACTCGAGGATCTTTATTTTTTAATAAACATTTGATCAACCAAGATTTCTCTCCTTGAGATAGATTTTTTATCTGTTCTGATAGTAATCTATTTTGGCCCTTCGAATGAAAATATGAGTCTTTATAATTTTCACCTAATAAAGAATTATCTTCAAATAATTGAGAAACAGTTTTTTTATCATCTAATTCCTCAAGGCTTCCATACCAAATATCTTCAAACGGTATAATTTTTCCTCTCCAGTTACTTTTAAACTCTTCGCCATCAAAAATAAGTTCACCTGTGGTAGGTTTTAGTTTACCCCCTAAAATTTTTAATAGCGTTGTTTTACCTGACCCAATAGGACCTATAATACCATAGATCGTTCCGGGATGACATTGAAGGTGTTTTACGTTTAAGACCGTCGTATTATTATAATTTTTTTTTATTTTTTTTAGTTCATAGACTAATCTTTTTGCCATCATTCACTCCTTTAATATTGTGAACGATAGAATGAAAGTTATAAAAGCGGATGAGTTTCTAAAAATCGTTCCGCATCTATTGCAGCTTTACAACCTGAGCCAGCAGCAGTGATAGCTTGTTTATATCTGCTATCTTGGACATCTCCGCAAACAAACACACCTGGTATATTGGTCTCTGTCGTTTTACCTTTTGTCAATATATATCCGTGTTTATCTAAATCCAAAAATTTTTCAAAAAGAGAAACATTCGGATTATGGCCAATAGCTAAAAATACACCATCACAATTAAAATTAGATATATTACCATTTTGAGTATCTTTCAATAAAACTCCATTAACACCCGATTCAACTGAACCAAGAATTTCCTTTATAGTTGAGTTCCAAATAATATTAATCTTGTCACTGCGCATAACTCTTTCTTGCATTATTTTTGAAGCTCTTAGTACATCTCTCCTATGTATAATATGTACCTCAGATGCAAACTTAGTTAAAAACAGTGCTTCCTCCATTGCTGAGTCTCCACCGCCTACAACCAAAACATTTTTCTCTTTAAAAAAAAATCCGTCACATGTTGCGCAGGCAGATACACCATGACCCATTAGTTCTAACTCGGCATCCAATCCTAATAATTTTGCAGTGGATCCAGTTGAGATAATGACTGTTTCAGCAGCATATATTTTCTCACCTACCCAGACAGTAAATGGACGCTCATTTAAATCAATTTTGGTTACAGTTTGATATTCACATTCTGACCCAAATCTAATTGCTTGTTTGCGAAACAAATCTACCAAATCAGGACCCATAATTCCATCAGGGAAACCAGGGAAATTCTCAACATCAGTAGTGATGGTTAATTGTCCACCCGGTTGGTTCCCTTCAAATACAATAGGATTTAAATTTGCTCTTCCAGAATAAAGTGCAGCTGTTAATCCTGCAGGGCCTGAACCGATAATTACAACTTTCTTTCTTATCATTTTATTAATTAAATAAATTGTTTAACCAGAATCTCATAGATAAAAGATTCTCTCTTGTATTATTTAAATTACCTCTTTTAAAAGTTTTGTGATACTATCTTTTGGGACATTACCTACAACTTGATTGACAACTGTACCATTTTGAAAAATCAATATTGTGGGAATACTTCGAACGCCATAATTTGAAGCTGTATTTCCATTTTGGTCAACATTAACTTTTCCTACCTTTATTTTATCTTTGTACTCATCAGCTAAATCTGAAATAGTAGGTGCAAGGGCTTTACAAGGTCCACACCATTCTGCCCAAAAATCTACTAAGACTGGTAACTCCGAATTTATAACCTCCGAATCAAAATTATTATCACTAAACTCCATGACATTTTGAACCATAATTGCTCCTCAGTTCTTTAATTTTTAATAAAAAATTGGTTTTGAATATAGGTGTTTGTCATTCACCTTTTAAATAGAAAAAATTGACCAAATAAAAATAATAACAATATAATTCTACGAGAATTTTATAAATCGTCGTTTGCCTACTTTTACAGTGTATTCATTATCAGGTATTATTTGATAATGAATATCGGGGCAAGTTTTATCATTAATTTTGACTGCATTTTGTTTAATCAACCTTCTTCCTTCTGACTTACTTTTTACCAAATTATTTTCTAGAAGACAATCAATCAATAATGTTTTTTCTTTGATTGAAATATTAACTATATCTTCAGGAACACCTTTTTTAATAAATATTTTATCAAAATATTTTTCTCCTTTTACTGCAGACTGTCTATTATAAAATAATTCAATAATTTTTCGTGCTAAATCTCTCTTTAAATCACGAGGATTTATTTCTGAGTTATCCAAATTAGCTTTTATTTTTTTCATAGTAGATGAACTTGAATCTGCAGCAAACTGAAAATATTTCTCTATCATTGTGTCAGGTATTGACATGATTTTACCATACATATCTTCCGGTGCATCATTAAAAGCAATATGATTATTATATGACTTTGACATTTTTTCAATTCCATCTGTACCTTCCAATAATGGATTAGTTATTATAACTTGAGGTATTTGACCATACTCTCGTTGGAGATCTCTTCCTACAAGAAGATTGAACTTTTGGTCAGTTCCACCTAATTCAACATCAGCTTTTAACTCAACTGAATCAATCCCCTGAGCTAATGGATAGAGAAATTCATGAATTAATATAGGAATTTCATTTTTAAATCGTTTAGTAAAATCATCTCTTTCAATCATTCTAGCAACTGTATATTTACTTGCAAGTTCTATAACAGATACAAAATTCATTTTTGAAAGCCAATCAGCATTATAAACAACCTTTAATTTCTTTGTATTTAAAATAGCAGCCGCTTGCTGAACGTAGGTTTTGGCATATTTTTTTGTTTCATTAACCGTTAATTGAGGTCTTGTTTTATTACGACCGGAGGGATCTCCTATCATAGCAGTAAAATCACCAATAACTAATACAGCGGCATGCCCTAAATCCTGAAATTGCTTAAGTTTTCTTAAAACAATCGAATGACCAATATGTAGATCTGGCCGACTGGGGTCACAACCTAATTTGATAATTAACGGAATATTCTTTTTTCGTGAATACTCTAATTTTTTAACTAAATCATTCTCTGGAATAATTTCTACTACATTACGGGAAATTATTTCCATTTGTTTTTTAACTGCTAAAAAACTCATTTCCTATTTTTCATTTCTCTATCTAGATCTCTCTTTAATTCTTTTTTCTTTATAGATTCTCTCTTATCATAATGTTTTTTTCCTTTTGCCAGACCAATTTCTAACTTTGCCCAACTACCTTTAAAATACATTTTTAAAGGTATCAAAGTTAATCCTTTTTCTGCCACTTTTTGATTTAATCGAATCATTTCTTTTTTATTTAATAGGATTAGTTTTGGTCTATATGGGTCATGCCCAGTAAATCCTGTATGTGAGTAGGAACTAATATGAATTCCATTAGCTATAGAGATATAATTATTTATTGAGATGTAAGAATCTTTTAGATTAACCTTTCCCTCTCTTAAACTTTTCACTTCGCTTCCCTTTAATACAATCCCTGCTTCATAAGTATCTAATATAAAATAATTGTGATATGCTTTTCTATTTTTTGCTATTAAGTTATGTTTCATAAACTCATATTATGTGATACCTAATTATAAGTATAAAGCTTATTCCCATTGTGAATTGATAGCACGGATTGTTAATTTTGATTATTGTATTGCTGCCCGGATGGCGGAACTGGTAGACGCACTAGGTTCAGGGTCTAGTATTCGCAAGGATGTGCAGGTTCGACTCCTGTTCCGGGCACAAAAGCTTAATTATAGAGTTAATTTAAAAGAATTAACCAAAATCCCTGGGCAATTCATTACATCAATGCTACGTCTAAAATAGGTAGATACATCAGGAATTATATCTGATTTTTGACCAACAGCTTCTAATTCACTTCCAAAAAATCTATAAAAAGTATCATCAAATCTCATAGTATTAATGGGAGCAACTATTTCACCATTCTCAACTTTAAAACAAGCATAACGTGTCAACCCTGTAATTCTTCCAGAAGGATTATCGCTCCAATTTAAATAATGTATATTTGAGATGAATAATCCATTATTTAAAGATGGCAAAATTTCATTTTTTGTCATTGAACCTGATTTCATAACTGGTGCCCTAAGATATTCACCATTTTCCGCCATATTTGATTCAACACCATACTCTGCTGATGTTCTTGAACTTACCAAGGTATTAGAAAGTTTTCCATCTTCAATCAGTGTTAAAGATTCAGGTGCAATTTCTCCCTCAGAATTAAATTTAGGAACCATCCCTGATGAAAAGTCTTCGTTTAATGTAAACTTCGGAGACAAACGGTCTTGATTTGATCTCATTTTTTCAAAACCACTGCACCCTTGCTGAATGGAAGCTTCACTAAGACCGTTCCAAGAAAACATTCCGATAAAATCACCCACTGCAGGTGGTTCAAACCAAACACGATAAGAGCCAGGATCAATTTTTACTGGCTTTTCCTTTAACAAATCAACTTTCTTTTTAGAATTTTTAATAAATTCTTCATATTTTTTTTGTTCCCAATCATTTCCTGAAAAAGTTCCCTTAACCATTTGATGGTCATGAGTAACTAATGAATAATCTAATGAGAATGAATCCGTTTCAAACCAATGATTTAATCCCAACGAATTTGATGTGCCTCTATAAATTCTTCCTGATGCCCAAATACCTACTAAATCTACATTCTGCATCACTGGCATCAAGGCATCCATAACTTGTTCCTGATTCAAAAGTGTGCAGTGCTTAATTTCCTCAGTTGAACCAGTTTTTATGGGTTCAATAATATATTTATCTTCTGGAATTTGTATAACTTCATTACGCATTATAGATAAAGTATCCAATGCGTTTTTAACATTTAGTTTTTGATTAGAGGTAAATGTAAAAGACCGGGAGCAGGTACGATTATTAGATATCAATGTCAATGCAATATCACCATCACTTACAATACCAACCTGCCTTATCATTGCATTATTAATTCTTACAAACTGGCTATTCTCTCCCGAAAAATTTAATTTTAAGATTTCACCATCTTTGAGAGAACTATACAGCAACTCAGAACATTCTTTAAATTCTTTTTTCATTAATTATGCTCCTCCAAATACATCAACATTTTGAAATAAACAAACGGGAGATGCATGACCAACTCTAATAACTTGATTTGGTTCGCCTTTCCCACAATTTGGTGTACCAAATACGCTAAAAGTACTTTTATCTCCAACTCTAATTAAATTTTTCCAAAAAGAACTGCTTATCCCACGATAATTTGGATTTCTAACAGTTTTTGTTAATTTTCCATTTTCAATCAGTTTTCCATATTCACAGCCAAATTGAAACTTATTTCTATAAT
>CAZNQF010000062.1:0-10586 GCA_964575125.1 uncultured bacterium | reverse complement strand
CAGATACGTGCTGATGAGTTTGTACATACCAGAAAAATGGTGCTGTTGAAGTAAAATATATAGCTTATTTATTGAAAGTTAATCAAAATAGAAAATACAGAATTTTAGAATTCTTAAAAGGAAATAAACAATCCATACCTGTTTACTAAATTCAAATTTTTTGAATAATTTACTTTTATGTGGGAATTAAAGATTGGTTTTATTTATAACAATGTAATATATTTAGAATATTCATTATACAGAAGCGGTTAAAAGAGGATAAACATGCCAAATAAATTCGATAACAAAGAATTTGAAACACACATTAAAAAACTAATAATCAATAAAGAAATTTATAGAATGTTAGAACAATTACGATCTATTATGAGAAAAATTGTACTTTTAATTGGAGAAGAAGATTGGAATAAAGATAGTTTCACAAAATTTCAAAGAAAAAACTCATTAGAGTTTTTGATAGATTATTCTTTTGTTTGTTGTGTTAATGAATTAATAACTGTTTTAAATGATAGTGGCACTCTTGCTCCGATGGCTGGAGTTAAAAAATGGCAAGGAGAATATGAAACTAATTTTCTAGAATATCTGGAAAAAAGTAAAGAGATAAAATCAAATAAAAATAATCTTAATGGTAAAGATAAAGAAAATTTTAAGAAATCATTAGAAAAATTAATAAAATGTAATAATGAAAATGATATCCAAAAATCAATTTTAAAAATTGGGGAGAAATATCAAATAGAGCGAAGGGATTTGGTCTCAATTCGAGGTTTTACATTTGAGTTGGAAGATAGAATATTGGGGTCAATTTGGGATGAAGAGTAATCAAGCTGAGCTTTATCCTTTATATTAGATAATTTTATAAAGATTAGGAAGAAAATAATATTTTATAAAATTCTACTTGTGCATCATAAAAACACACTAAATTTGAGTTTTAATTGACTCTGGTTATGAGTTTATTAAAAAATAATAATAATAAAACGTAGTATACATAAGGAAAACAAAATGAGCGACAAACAAACAGGAACCGTTAAATGGTTCAATAATGCCAAAGGATATGGATTCATATCTCCTGAAGGTGGAGGAAAAGATTTATTCGTACATATGAATGAAATTCTGATGGACGGATATAAAACTCTATCAGAAAATCAAAATGTTGAGTTTGAAGTTACTGAAGGTGAAAAAGGCCTTGCAGCGACAAAAGTAAAGCCTCTCTAAATTATTGAAAGTAATCTGACAGATTTTAATTTGTCAGAAAATAATACATTAGAACGACCTAAAAACCCCGAATAGTTATTCGGGGTTTTTTAGTTATATTAATCAAAAATATTAAAATATTTGGTTCTGGAGGTCATAGCTCCAAAAGCTCCCATAACAGGGTTACCATTTTTGTCACGTAAATTGGTCCGTTCTGGATCTAACAAATCTAATTGTATATAAAAATAATAATTTTCATACCCTTTTGAAAATGTAAAAATATCATATTTAAATTTATCTGCGCCATAAAAAGGAGGATATTTTTCTGCAACTACTTTTTCTGACATAAGGCAGATAGAATTATTGATAAAATTATTTCCACTATCAGTCCCACCATCCCGATGCCCATGATAATAAACATACCGACCGTTTACTTCATCATATATATATTGTACAGCTTGATATTTAATTGTTTCAAATAGTGAAGCATATTGAATTTTTGCGGAGTCATCGCCTTCCTGAAAAAATAATGTATCGCTATTATGATAAGATTCAAGGCAGCTATACACATTAGATTCATCTGAACATTCAATAACATTTATCTCAGTTGAATCTGTATAAAATATAACTGGTCTTTTTATGAAATCTGTTGCAGTTATTTCTCCGTAAGATTCATACCCTGACCCCTCAGTACATTCGCATGAGAAGTTATATTCTGTATCATAGTGAGTAAAATCAACATCACAATTTAATGGGTCGGGTATCCATGCACCATAAGAGATGCTCTCTACATCTTTTATATCAAAATCCCGTGATTTGTCATCAAAAAAAACTCCCCCTGTATCGCTATAAATGAAAGAACAAATTTCTTCACCATGTTGTATTTTTACAGTGCAAAGACTATCAAGATGTATTTCAGGTAATATTTCATCATACTCATCCACATTTAATTCATTGCAGTCAGGATTTCCATTCTCTTCTCCTGCATCGGGCGGAACATATCCACCAAAGCCTTGTCCTCCATAATCTCCAGCTTGTCTGCCATCTTCCCCTACATCATCTGTCACACAATCTCCCGGACATAAGGTAATACAGTCTGTCTTATTTTCATAGGTGACTAATTGTGTAAGATCCCAGTCACAGCTATCACAATTATCTTCATCTACTTCACAAGAAAACAGATGTAGGTTACAGTTAGTGATGTTGTTGCATTTATTTTCACATTCTTGCAAAGATTCGTAAGAGGTTGAATCTTCTGTACAGTAATAGTAGTTCCAATCATTATCATCATCTAGACAATTATATAAATTTGCTTCATCCAAAGGTACTGACTTATCAATTCTAACGATAGCTGTATTTTGCGCTGGTAGCATTAAGGCTTCTATTCTAAGTTCAGATTCATAGAAAGAAAAATCATCTGAAAAATCCGTAATTTTTAACTCTTTTTCACAAGCGACGGAAAAAACAATATATATATATATTAGAAGATTTTTTTTATTCACTATAAATTGAATTCCCATCCAAAAGTTAATATAATTGGAAACATACTATAAGCTGCGACTTGAGATGGTGATGCCTGATGGTTCCAATTATATAAAAGCACATTATAGTGGTTTGTTAGGTTTATAATTTGAAATTTCCACTTTCCTTTAAGTCCCCATAAGATTGATTCTCTCGCAAAACTAATATCTATCCTAAAATAGTTTGGATATCTTCCACTATTTCTAGCTCCATAAATATTTCCAAAATGTAGATATGGATTTTCAAGACTTCCGTACTGACCTGCTTGATGGACTTTCCCTATAACAGGGGTATATGTTTGTCCACTACTGAATATTGTACTTATACCAATCTCATTCTTTTTAGATAATTGATAACTAAGCACCGAGTTGAAGGTGTGCGGTTTATCATACTTTGCAGGGTAAACCTCTTTTTCTTCCCAAATAATTCCATCAGTATTAAGGTCGACCTCTCGTTCTATTTTAGCATAGGCATAACTTATCCATCCTGAAAGTTTATTTTTTTTCATGCGATATAAAATTTCTAATCCATGTGATCTACCTATCCCCGATAATGCAATTGTTTTCTCTATATCACTTCCCTCTACTTTAGGATTAAGGTCGTAGATATTTCCATAGGATTTCGTATATACCTCTAGAGAAAAAATATTACCTTCAGATATCCAATATTCACTACCAATTATTAAATGTTCAGATTGTTGTGGCTCTCTACCTTTTGGGATGGGTTGCCAAAAGTCTACAATTCTTAATAACTCATCCTCTTGATTAATAGTATATAAAAACTGAGAATATTTTCCCCAACTAATTTTAAGTGCAAGATCAGGCATCGGATTAAATTTCACTCCGATACGAGGGTTAATAAGATTATTATTATAATGGCTGAATTTTGAAAACCTAAATCCTGTATTTATATGAAGCTGTAGAAATGGTTGCCATGTACTTGTGAGAAATAAGCTAGTAATTGATGGTTCTGAACTCAAATTAACTCTATCAACTCCAGCAAAAGATTCAAAATAATCCATATATAGTACTTTATATTCCCATCCTGTTTTCAAAGTAACTAGATCAGAGAAGAAGATATTTAAGGTTTGATCGAAGCTAACATCTGAAACAATATTATTAATATCTAGAGAGAGATCAACATCAGCTTCTGACATTTCCTCATTATTGGTGTTGCTGGTATCTGGATTAAAATCAACTGAAAAGTCCACATTGAACCTGTAATCGGTTCTAGACAAATTATTCTCAATAAAATAGTTTGAGTTGGGTATATATTTCCAAATCAAACTTTTTGTTGAGTTTCCCCAGTCCCATGAAAAATCAATTCCAGGGAAATCCCCACCACCAAGAGACAAAAATAAATCATCTTTTCCTGAGAATTGGCTGTAAACAATTTGATTATTTTTATTTGGAGATGTTTTGAACTTAATATGTGTATCCCAAAAATAATAATTAAATGGTACGGGCTCATCTATTACTTTATAGTAAAGTGACACAAATTGATCAAAATACGTACGTCTTCCAGATACCATCCATGAACCATTATATAATGGTCCTTCCGCCAAAAACTTTGAAGATAACAAACTGATATCACCACTTAATTTACTGTAATCCCAATATTTTTTTATTGGATTTGAATCACTGAGCCGACCATTTTTAGAATTTCCCTCTCTGGCAGTAATTTGTAAAACAGAAGAAAGTCTTCCACCAAACTGGGCGGGAAACCCTCCAGCTAGGAACTCTGTATCGGATATCATATCTGCATTGAATGTGGAAAATACTCCACCAATATGGTATGGATTATATACCTCAGCTCCGTCAAGCAAAATTAAGTTTTCATCAGGACTACCCCCTCTTACAATCAGAGCGGCATTAAAATCATTACTAGCGCTGACACTAGGTAATAATTGTAGAGTTCTAAACACATCAGCCTCAACAAATGCAGGAGCTCTGCGAATATCTTTATTACTAAGATTTACTCTGCTAACATCAACACGATTCTCGAACCGCATTCGTTCTGCAGATACGCTTACTTGTTCAAGATTTATAGTGGTTGGCTCAAGTTCAAAATCAATCCTCAGATTTTCATCTTGAACTTTAAGTTTTTTCTCAATTGTTTTATATCCAATCATCATTACACTTATAGTGTATTCTCCAGAGCTAAGATTAGGTAGTATAAAATAACCATTTACATCGGATGACGAACCTGTACTATTTTCATTTATAATGATATTGGTATAGGGGAGGGGCTCTCCCGTGTTTTTATCTCTAGAAAATCCCGATATAGATACACCATAAAGTGATGTTAAAGTAGAAAATAATAGTAGATATTTTCTTAATATTTCCAAAATGGAAACTACCTTTTACTCTTGAGTTTTTTCTTTATTCTTTTTTTTAAAATCAAGTGCAGCACTATTGATACAATATCTTAAACCCGTGGGATCAGGCCCATCTTCAAAAACGTGTCCCAAATGACCATCACATTTAGAACATCGAATTTCTATTCTATGTCTAGAAAGACTATTATCATTATATTCAGAAACAGAAGCTGAGTCAACCGGAGTCCAAAAGCTTGGCCACCCTGAACCGGAATCATATTTGGTGTCAGAGCTGAACAAGGGAGCTGCACATCCTGCACAATTATAGGTCCCGTCTTCATTATGTTTGTAGTACTTTCCAGTTCCGGGAGGTTCTGTTCCATTTTTTCTTAAAATATTATATTCAGTTGGGGAGAGGCAGGATTCCCACTCTTTTTCGCTTATTTTTTTTGGATTCATATGAGATCCTCCATTAAAAGTTGATTGACCGTATAATGAAATATTTATTAATAATAATAGCTTAATAGATAAATGCATATTTAACTAATATTGATCTAAAATCAAATCTGTTTCATGTGCCATTTTAATATCCCTTTCTGTTAAACATCCTTGGTCATGGCTTGTGAATGCAATGGTTACCTTACACCATCCAATTTCAATATCCGGATGATGATTATATTCTTCGGCTATTTTAGCAAGGTCATTTACAAATTGTATTCCTTTCAAATATGTTTTGAAATTAACAACTTTTTTTATAGTTTTCTCTAAATGTAACCATCCATCAAGGGTTTTTAGTTGTTCTTCTAAGTCAAATTTTTTAGGTTGTTCCATAGTAGTTAATAATTGTTTGATTTGTTAAAGGAGCAATCATAGTCTAAATATTTAAAGTTATGATTTATCTAGTGCCTGATCAAGATCAGCAATAATATCATCCACATCTTCAATCCCAACAGATATACGAACCAATCCATCTGAGAGTCCTCTGGCATGCCGTTCTTCTATAGGTACATCTACATGAGTCATAGTGGCAGGATGAGTGATCATAGTTTCTACAGCCCCCAAACTTTCTGCTAGTGAACATAGTTCAACCGAATTCATTAATGATTTTCCTGATGGAATCCCCCCCCTTAATTCAAAGGATATCATTCCGCTGAATCCGTCCATCTGTTCTTTAGCAATGTCGTATTGCGGATGTGATGGTAGGCCCGGATATGTAATTTTTTCAACCTTAGAGTGAGCTTCCAGAAATTCTGCAACTGTCTGAGCATTAGATTCATGACGTTCCATTCTTAGATGAAGAGTTTTAACTCCTATTAAAGTGAGCCAGCAGTCAAAAGGACTTGGGACTGCTCCTATGGTTTTCTGCACATATCTCATTTTTTCATGGACCGCTTCATTATTGGTTATAATAATTCCACCGATAATCTGGTTATGACCACTGATATATTTGGTGGTGCTGTGCATAACAATGTCAGCGCCATATTCAAGGGGACGGATAAAAACAGGTGTAGCAAAAGTAGAATCAACACCGAACATAACACCGTGTTTTTTTGCTATCTTTGATATGGCATCCAGATCGGTAACTTTAAGAAGAGGATTTGTAGGAGTTTCAATCCAGAGAAGTTTAGTCTCTGATGTAATAGCATTCTCGACCTTTTCAGGACTGGATGAATCCACGTATGTAAATGTCAAACCATATTTAACCAGTATATTGTTAAAATGTCGTGATACTCCGCCATAAACATCATCAGAGCAAACTACGTGGTCTCCGGCTTTCAGTAATTTCAGAACACTATCTACTGCAGACATTCCACTGGAAAAACAAATCCCAAATCTGCCGCCCTCTATAGAAGCTAAATTGTTTTCTAATACCTCACGTGTCGGGTTTGCAGAGCGGGTATAGTCAAATCCTAGATCTCTACCAACTTCCGGTAAAACATAAGTTGCAGTTTGATAAATGGGTGGAACAATAGCTCCTGTTGTTGGGTCCGGAGTAATTTTCGAACGGACGATTTTTGTATCAAATTTCATGTAGGTTCCTTAATTAAAAACTTTAGATTGTTTTTACTGATTTACTAGTTATTGGATTAGTGAAATTATACAAATTGGTATGGAAATTCCAATTTGTAATAGTTACAATATTATTTCATCAATATGATTTTTTGGGTTGAAACGAAATCACCTGATTCCAATTTTATAAAATACACTCCGCTAGAAAAACTTTCAGCATTCCACTTAATTGTATGATTACCTCTTTCAATCTCACCATAAATTAATTTTTCAATTACTTTTCCCTGTATATCAAAAACAGATACATTCACATTTGATGGTTCAGGAACAAAAAATTGAATGGTTGTTACTGGATTAAAGGGATTGGGATAGGCATGGGAAAGGAAAAAATCTGTTGGTCCATGCGAAGAGGTGGTTTTTCTCAAAATAAATTGTTCAACATTTGAATTCAAAGTGATTTGTTTGAAATCCATTATTAAGGTTGCTTCTTCCCACTTTGTCCCATTTGTAGTCACAGGTACTATTTCCCAAGCCTCACCTTCAATTATATCAAAATCAAGAGCAAGTGGTTTGCCACTATTCATCACCTCAATATAACATTCACTATTAGTACAGAGCTTGCTATCTCCGCTAAAACGAATGTCAATCGCTCCAGTTGGAGGTTTTGGAGGTAATCCAAATCGCATTGAGTTAAAAGCTATTTCATTCGTTCCAAAAAACAATGTTGATTGATTAAAGGTTATGGTATTCATATGTTCTGGCAATTCAATAGATTGTGTTCTGCCTGCAGGTGCAGAGGAGTACAATGTAATTTCACCTTCACCAGAGCTCCTCAGCCAATATCCTTTGCCTGGCTCAATAGTTTCTGTCAAGGCATAACCATTCTCTTCAAATCCATAAACAGTTCCGGGAATTATAAGATTATCCGGGTCAATGGCTGCATTTATATCCACAGGATAGGAAATGCCAGAGATTAAATTCCAGTCATCAGAGAGAGAAACTGTTAGATTGTCTAAAGGTAGTCCCGTGAATGTTGTGTTCCCTCCTTCTGAAAGACGAAGTAGATAACCCGTTCCATGCTCTAAAGTTGTTTCGACTGTATATCCATCATCAAATGAATATAATGTGTTTTGAATAGCATCTGGAAATAGGGTTTCATAATGAGGGAGATCCAAAATTACAGGAAGTCCAACCATGTTCCAATCTGCCATATATTCAACTGGGACATCTACCTCAGATGGTCCAGTTGTTCCAGATGCAGGGAAGATGATATAATCGACAAATCCTGCATCCTCATCTATAAATGAGCTACCATCACCACCATCTTTTACGTAAGCCCATGAAAATGTGTGATTTCCCTCTGAAACAGGATAATTAGCATATGTCCACGGAGTTTGTCCATTTCCTGCAGGTTGATATCTATCTATTACATTATTATCTATTGAAAAGATAATACCATCATAGAAGAAATCTCCCGATGTACTGTATTCACACGCAACACGATAATAGAAACTGATTTCTCCGTTCTCAATCACATCCATAGTTACATGCATAATAGACGCTTGATTGTGAGTAATCTCAGCGGATCGTGCGCTGAATGTGCCACTGTAAGAACCTTCTGAATCAATATCCCATTCGGTATTTTCTAATGTATCTAAAATAATATAATCTTCCACTGGATCAAGTCCTGGCCACTGAATGGAGTAACCAGAAAATTCCCACGGATACGAAGAGAATGTTCCACTTTCGAAATCTTCAAGAGATAACCCAACCGTTACAACAAAGGATGATGAGTTCTCATAATTATTATCAGCAGACACAGATAAATCAAAGAGCACACTCTCACCCAATAAAATATTAGAAGAGGCAGAGACCGTAAATGTAACTACATCGGTTGAATTATCATTCAATATTCCTATTTCATTTTGATTACTGGTAATGGTAATTCCGGGATGACTGGATGACAGAATAGCAGTTAAATTATGAGCATCAGCACCACCTGAATTACTTATAGATACATTCAGAGAAGCTGCTTCACCGGGGTCCAAGTTCCCATTGCCATCATCATCGTTTGATACGGTGAACCCATCCGCCTCGATTATAGGAGAAAATACAGTAATAAATAATTCATCTTGCCAATCATCAGCTCCAGATTGAATTGATACGGAAATTTGGATATTATGATTATTGGGGACATTCTCAGAAACAGAAAATGTACAAGCGGAAGAAACAGTTGCATTTGAATTTGGTACAATCGTACCAAAAGAAGATAGATCATTTTCAATCGTGATATATTGATCAAAAGTATTGAATGAAGCTATAACATTCGAGGCAGTCTCAATGCCAATATTTTCCAAGGTTAAAGATAGAGTTACCTCTTCTCCAAATTCAACGACACTATCATCACTTGTATTTGCAGAATAATCCGAAACAACAATATAAGGTCCGCTTGGAGCAACTACGGTGATGGGTTCTATTTTAGTAATTTTGTTATACCCGGTAATGGTCAATGTCAGTTCAGTTGGAGAGCCTGGGGGAGGAGATAAAACCACAACAACGTCACCGCTTGAGTCTGTATATCCTGACCCCAGCAAAATTCCATTCTCAGATACTGAGACTAAGACATCGGGCGAATTCGTTATAACTTCATATCCTTCATCACCGATAAACAAGGTTCCTGAATGTGAGGTAGAGATATTTGTTGGCGTATCAGAACGAACATCCAAAGAAGCATCACCAAAAATTATCCAAGTTAAAAACATATCAATGCCAGATTGTCCATACACATCCATCATATTACAAGAACCATTGTACCAAAGGCCACCGATTGAATATTTTTTGTCCAGTGGCTGGTTGTTCGAATAATTATAGCCAACCAATAAATCCATTGCATGATCTTGAGCTCTCATAGGCTCATTCCAATATTGGTTCACCGTTGAGGCATAAAAAGCAATTGCGCCTGTAGGGTCCCCTGAAGAGTTATTGGTTGCCCTTAGCCATGACTCCCCAAAACATGTTATATTTTCAAATGCACCGTTTGCACATCCCACAGAACTTACGTGTGGTAGCATGCAACAAATGGATAGACTGTTAACCTCAGTGATAATTATTGGATCTCCATTTCCCCATGATGTTTCCGATCCATGTCCTGTGTAATTGATTATTCCGCGTCCATTATTAATAGCATTAATTCCCTGTTGAGCTGTGCCGCTTGGATCGTAGATTTCATCAATCTCTGTATAATTATAATCCAATAGTTTGTCACGGATATTGGCTGCGTGATTATTATCCATTTCTCCATCATCTCCGGGTCCTTGGTTTGATGCGACCCCGGATCCTTTATGAAGCCAAGAACCGCTATTAATGTCCCGTTCATAGTGGATAGTTCTTTCAACTTGAGTCTCAACATGAGCAATGCTTGATGCAGAAAATCGCCCAACAAATATTTCCGGATAATTATCATTTCCTTCCAGCAATGAGTAACTAGGGTCGGAACCACCACCGCCACCATTGGAAACGATTATTGTCGGTACTTGAGCATGGTCACCTA
>CAZNQF010000061.1:4219-10596 GCA_964575125.1 uncultured bacterium | reverse complement strand
TTTAAACATGTTAAAAACGGTAAACCTACATGTAAACTATCAAAGTATACTTTCAATAATATTATCGTTTATAATTGAATTTTCTTTAATATTATTTAATTTTATCATTTTTTTTATTTTAATTATATAATCTAGAGATAGATTTTGTTCTAAATAAAAAACTATTTAGAACAAAATTAAGCGTTTAATAGCTATAGCTATCGTTGTTTGAATGACCATGTGAACTCAAACTCTGCAACTATTTCACCGTGTTCATCACATCCAAAACTTGATACAGTTTCTACCTGGGGTTGTTTGGTCGCAATAGCTTTGTCAACCGCTCTGAATAATTTTTGTCCTTCAGAACAAGTAAATTTTGTCCTGCCTGTGGCTTTTTTTACAAAATCTGCTTTCATAGAAGTGATAATTTTTGCCACGCTGGGTTGGCGACCTTCAGCAGCTAGTAATGCAATAGCACCTGTGCTTAATTCAGCAGCCATGCTTAAAACTGCAAAATAAGTGGATCGGAATGGATTTTTATTTAGATATTTTAAACGAACGCTTGTGATACATTTCTCTCCTTTCAATTTTTCTATTTTTAATCCGGTAAGAAATGCTAGAGGCAGTTTAAAAATAGAGAATAACTTAAATAAAAATTTATTATTGATTCTGTTTAACAGTAATAATTGTTGTGAATTTAATTCCATAGAGAGATAGTATTAATTTTATAAAATATAGCCAAACATTTATTATTACATATAGGTTATTTCAATAACACCATCTTTTTGGTCCGTATAAAATTACCAGCACGAATCTGAAAAAGATATATTCCAGAAGATACGGGGCTACCCATAGAATCAGTCCCATCCCACTGGACTGATTTGAATCCGGCTTTTTGTTGTTCGTTAACTATATTGGATATTTTTCTTCCCAGCATATCAAAAATGATTAGTTCAACAAAAATGTCTTCAGGCAAATCATAGGTAATTGTTGTGGTTGGGTTAAATGGATTTGGGAAATTTTTATGAAGAGTAAATGAATGTGGGGTTTTTAATTCCTTAATCAAATACAATTTATTTGATGACGGAATTGTAATCACACCGGAGTTGTTTAAAACATATTTCTCACCGGAATCAGATATTAAAACCCAATTTTTATTTTTTTCTTCATCGATTTTAATTTCGTAGGAAATAGTAAGGAGATGTCCCAAACTCATGATATCAATCTCTCCTTTTTCTTCGGTATATTTCCAATCTCCTTGAAATCTTGCATCAAAAGCACCTACAGGCGGTTTTGGAGGCAAGCTGAAACTAAGTTTTTCTTTTGCTGGTAATTCACCTCCAAAATAAAGAGTCATATTATTAATAGACAATGAATTTATTTTGGTCAAAATATCAACTTCATTCTCTGTATATCTTATTGAAACTGTCGTATCAGAGCTTAGAAAAACATTTCCCTCTTGAAATGCTCTTACCCAATATCCCTTTCCTGGGTTGATAACATCAGCTTCTTCATAAGATTCGTTAAATCCATAAAATGTATTGGGGACTATAATGCTATTCGAATCAGAGATTGAAGAAACAGTAACAGGATCTGTTATACCTGAAATCAAATTCCATCCCTCTTGCAGGTTTAGAGTTACCTCATTAATATCTAATCCTGTAATAGTTGTAGTATCGTTTATAGCAAATCGTAACCAATATCCATTTCCTAATAAAAGATTGGCTTGAGGTACATATCCATTTAGAAATGAAAACAATGTCCCTTCAATCGCTTCGGGGAATAAAAATTCATACGAAGGGTTTAATACTGCAAGTGGTAATCCAATTAAATTCCACCCGGCTAAATAGGTAACTGATGTTCCTGTATTGATACTAAATTTTATGATTACCCGTGTGAACTCAGGAGGAAAACTGTATTGATGTATTTCATGCATATTTACAGAAAAAATAACACCGTCAAAGGGATCCGATAAAATAAAATTACCCTCTACGAGCTCATCTGGGTTCCAAGATAAAGTAATCTCATCGGTACCTATATCAGGTTGAAAATCTATTGCCCATTCAGTTATTTCGTCATTTTCAGGAATTGAACGAATATCTATAAAAAATCTATCATTAACTATTGGATTAAAAATAGCAGCATCCCAGGTGGAGGAAGGAGGAGGAGGAGGAGCATAACGGTCTACCCAAAAATCATATTCATCTGTGGCTTCGGTGAACATCCCGATTTTTAAATCCACAGGCCATGATAATGTATCCGCAGATGCTATCAATGTAATAAATGGAGGCATTATAAAAGGTACAGAGGACTCAACTCTTTCCGGTGAACCTATTAGCAGCCCATCATTATTACTTGAGGTAGCATCAAAGGTTTTGTCTCCGTTTTCTTCATCCATTCTCCAATACGCCACCAATCCATCTGATTCAGAGTCAACCCCATCATACATTTGTTCACTAATTTCATCTATTTCCCTGGAAAAATCCCAAATTCGAATTTCATCCATTGTCCCTTTAAAATAATTATTTTCAGTTGTAGATTTTCCCAAAATTAGATTAGCATTATCAAGCAAAATAAATTCCTCTCCACATGTTGTATCTACGTAGACATTATCATTTAGTAGTGCGGTTAGGATATCTGAAGAATAGGTCAACGCAATGAAATTCCAATCATTAAACTGAATTTCTCCATTACCAATAATCAAATCATTTTCTCCACAGGGATTTTGAATAAAGATTTCAATATTTCCATCCGAATTCACACTTAACTCAAAATTTTTATTTCCATTATATTCAGAATATGTAATTATTGGATTACGTTCCATCCCTGAAGACTCTGGATGTATCCAAGCAGAGAACGTAAAAGAATCAGAGGTGTTCTGAAAAACACCTCCCAAATTATATTCATCAATACTGATTAAATCATCTTCTCCATCAAAATTTATCGCAAACCCAGGACCATAAAAAACATATGTGCAACTTTCATCTTCAAAGATATTTTCAGGATTAAAATTGTCAGCTTCTGAGTCTGTACAACCTGTACAAAGTGAATTATCGCCTTCACATACACCGCAATAATCAAAACCGCTGTTGTCTGAATAGATATAATCTGAACCGATTCCTATATAATTATCACAAGCTGAGGGTCCTATATATCCCTCATAATTTTCATTTGTACAAACTGGTGTCCATTCACCACATTGACCATTGCAGTCCAAATATATATTTGAGCCACCGCACACGCCACAGGCATCAATATCATCAGTGCAGGACTCGATAATTATCTCAGCTGTAGACGGAGTACTAACTAGACCTGAGTGGCTAGTGACAGTTAGACTTACCTCATATGTGCCTGGTGTTGAATAATAATAAGTGGGAGAAGATTCGATTGAAAAATTTCCATCACCAAAGTTCCAATTCCATTCAACCAGATGAATAAAATTTCCCACACTTGACAGATCAGTAAAAAAGACTGATGAGTTTTCTAATTCAAAATCAAAATTTGCAGTTGGTTCCTGAAACAGTGAGGTCGTAATTAAAAGGGTAGAATTATTTTCCAGCTCTGTTGCAGCTGGTGCATAATTGTTATTGAAAGTATATTGTAAACCATCATTTCCCAAATGATTTTCAATACCAATTGTGGAATATCCACCATGAATGGGAGTTCCACCTGCGTAATTTCCAGAAGAGGTGTTATTAAAGGTTTTATATTGCACAAAAATATTTCCATCTCCATGGGGGTGAGCATGAGAATCATATAATATCACCTGGAAAGATTCCAAAGAATTTTGGTTATGGGTTCGCATATCAGACCATTCAATAATCACAAATTGATTGTCCGGTTCAATATAATAAATTACATCACCGCTGTAAGCTGTTTTTAAATCGTCCCAAAAGGCAGCGATCATGGGAGACGGCCCTCCCGCACCCGGAATCGGATAATTCCTAAATGACTCCATATTTGTTTCTCCCATAGAGATCCATCCATTTGCGTTAACGGTAATATTTTCATAGTCTTGTCCATAAAATCGAAATGTAAATGGAAGCTCAACCAATTCGGAGGAGTTAGAAAAAATTCCGTTCCCGCTATCAGAAATATTTAAGTCAGTGCCTGGCCCACCATAATCGGGATCAATTTCAAACCAATCATATTCAATCGAGATATTATAAGCTGTGTCAGCAAGATCGTAAATAAAATAACCGTAGTTATCAGGCCCCATAGGATCACTTTCAGTTAATTCACCTATTTGTAGATTAAATGTTTTATGAATATCAAATCCTTCACTATTATAAAGCCGGAGAGTGAGTGAACTTATCATTCCGTTAACAACTGTGTTTGATGTTGTAACTGTGAAACAGTCTAAACAAACAACAGATTCATTTGAATTAATGGTTCCCCAATATCCTTCGCTATCTAAAATTTGGATTATATTTCCGTTATACGATAGTTCACCCATTATATTTTCAATTGATACCGAGCCAGAATTGTTAATTTCTATTTGTATATCTGATGTTTCATTTTTTTCAATATAGCCCTCGTTCCCCACAGTTAATTCACTACCATAAACCTGGAGCGGAACCAATCCTATCCATTCCTCTCCTGAGCTATCCGTAATATGAATTTTAACATCAAGATTTTCGTTGTTTATCGTAGAGGGATCAAGTTGTATGGTAAATCCGTCTCCTATCAACCAGGCTCCTGAATTTAGATGTCCGTAATATGCATTTTCATCCAAGATAAATACATTTGATGAGGATGTTTCCAAAGTTGCCTGAACTCCATATGCTGTCATTGAACCAAAATTTTTCAAAGGAATATAAATATCAATTAATTCTCCCGGATTTAAATTCCCATTTCCTTCATCTCCATCATCAATAATAATTTCCTGTGTAGGATTAATATTGACTGCTTTACCTTCAGATGAAATCTCAAAAGTACCAATAAAAGGAATTACATTCTGTTTTGTAACAGTGATATTCACTTCACCATCATTAGAATAATTCAGATTAAATGTGAGATCTCCATTTTGATTTGTTTTACCATTGAGAAAAATCTCATAATCATTTTTGAGCAATGTAACCATGGCATTTTCTAATTCGGACCCATTAGAAAAAGATACATTTACATCCAAGTAATTGGTACCAAATGAAATTTCGTTTTCATACTGAACAATTAATTCTTCAGGTGTATCAGTCCACAAATGGGTTGCAGGATCTCCCATTAGATTATTCCACTGAGTAAAAGCATTGACCCAATTGTACGGATTGGTAGGGTAGGCATTGAACAAGGTTAGTTTTCCGTGAGCAAGGGCACCACCAACCGTTTCAATATTTTTTGCGAAAATTCCATCATAAATTCCCATATCAATAATATTATTGAACAAAGTGTGTGTGTTTAAGGTAGCCGTAGCAATCCCAGCTATTCCACCTTTTGGATTTGATATAGAACCAGCTCTTAAAAATTTTTCAGATAAACTTGTTGTGTGTTGTGAGAATGACCCTGTTCCGCACGTAATTATGGTCGCAAGAGGTAGCTTAAATCCATTATTAGCATTGTCGATGTTTCCGGAGCTAAACCCACTCACACCATAAATCCCTCTGTAATTGAAATATAGCACACCTTCGTTCAATTGGTTTTCCATCCAACTTGACCATCCCCCTCCAGAAATTTTAAGTCTCACATCTTCCATATCATAGCTTTCCATCATTTCAGCAATATATTCATTGGTTATGACAGTGGAATAGCCTGAGGCAGTGGAGGGGTCTCCGGCCAGCGCTGCTTTTTCAAAATAGGGAAGCATGGAAGATGCATAGGTGCCCTTTTCATAGTGAATAATTTTGTTTACCACTATAGATAGTTCACTGGAAGAGCGGACAGAGATCCTGCCAATTAGGACTTCCGGAAATAAATCGTTGCCATCCAATTGACTGTATGGATGATCTCCCTCACATTGCCCACCATAATCGTTATGTCCCCAACTTTCGTAAAAAGTAGGAACACTGTATGTTCCTCCCACATCACCCACGAACGCAATATATTCAGGTGGTGGATCAAAGTTATAATAAGCATTCTGAATATAGTTTTTTATAGCGCTCGATGAGGTTCCTGTTTGGCTTAAGGATGCTGTATATACTACGTATCCACGCTGGTGTCTCCATTCTATAAGTTGTTGAAAACTAGGATGATTCACCGAATTTCCTCCGCAAATATATAAAATAGAAGGATTTTGAAATTGTGTATTTCTTGTGTCATCATAATTAACTATTAATGTTGAATATAAATTGTCAAAAATTTGAGATGGTAGTCTTTGCCCAAACCCCTCATCAATTCTTTCACCTGATTCAGTTACATAAATTTCTATCTCATCAATTATCTCTAATGTGTTTTGGTAAGGATTG
>CAZNQF010000061.1:0-4209 GCA_964575125.1 uncultured bacterium | reverse complement strand
TGAAATAAGCATCAGAAGCATTCGGATTGATTTCTATAACTTTAGTGTAATCAGATATTGCTGGCTCATATTGCACAAACTATGGATAAAATAAACCACTATTGAAATAAGCATAATAATCTGTCTGATTCAGTTATATAAATTTCTATCTCTTCAATTATCTCTAATGTGTTTTGGTAAGGATTGTATCGGTAAGGGATTACACTTATATTTAAGAGATTTAAGTCTCGCATAATCAATCTTTCGGAAACTTCGAGCATGTTTTTCGGATAAACATCATCATTATTATAAAAGGCTGTATCAGAAAAATTGATTACTCCTCTTTCTTCAGTTTTGTCTTTATTTTGAAAGGGGAATATCTTTATATCTGAGATGACATGAGATGAAAGAACTTTGTAATCTACAGAATACTCTTTGTCCGATTTAATTTGTATTAAAGAAGAAAACAGAGGTAATTCAGGCCTACCGTAGTCAGCGGTTGTTCCACTTTTTGGATGTGTCAGTTTTGTATAGTCACCAATGGAATCATAGATTACATTTTCTTGAATAAATTGCAGAGTTGTTTTTTTCCCTTCAATACTTTTCAAAGAAAATTGTCCAAATAAAAAATTGAAAATAAATATATATGTGAGCCGTTTTAAAAATGAGTTAAGCATTGTAAATAAAAGTTACTTGGTTGTAATAAAAATTATAAATCAGTATTGTTAATTTAGAATCTTTTTAGTGAAGATTCAAATTCCGGTATAATGTTAATTATGTGACAAATATCACAAGGAGCCTTTTTAAGAATATTGAAAATTCTTTTCCTTAATTGAAAAAATTATCGTTTATTTAACTATGTGAAGACACTCTAATGTAATTGTGGAAAAATTTGAAATATTCCAGACAGCTATTGAAGAGCCAATGGATACAGGATTAAGTTATTTTATTGAGGAATATGAGTTAGATTGTAATTAGATTTAGCGTACAATTATTAGATTTAATATTAAAATATGGAGAAAATCATGAAAAAATGTATATGTTTATTATCAATTATTGCTTTTGTATTTGCAGGAGAAAAAACCACCCAGATTAAGGTTAAAGGGATGGCATGCCAATACAGTTGCCCTACCCGTGTCAAATCAGCACTAAATGATGTTAAAGGAATTAAATTATGTGATGTGGATTATGCAACAAGCACCGCAACTGTTACCTTTAATGATGAAGAAATCAAGGAAAAGGACATCGCAAAAATTCTAAGTGATAAAACGGATTTTGAATGTTCACTGGAAAATCCTTCAAAGGAAGAACCTTCCGGTTTTAAGAAGTTTTTCTCAAAGTTCTTCAAAAGTTAAATCCACTTTCTCAAAACTTAGTTTGTTATTCTGCCGGATATTTATCCGGCAGTTTTATTTCTAGATTGTCACCGTTTATTCGTACATCGTAGGTGTCTGTGAATCGGTTCTCAGTGCTAAGGCATTTGCCGTCACGAATATCAAAAACCCATCCATGGAGAGGGCACTCCACCATATATTTTTTTACATTTCCTTCAGAAAGGGGGAAGCCCTGATGGAGACATGAATTCCGGATTGCATAAAAATAATTTTCATATTTGAATAATGCAACCGGTCTGTTTTGGATTTCCACCTGCCACTGACAACCATTTCTAAATTCAGATAGTTTACCTGCTTTTTCCCAATGAGCCATTTTTAATTTACTATTTAATTGTTTTAATGCTAACCCTTTTTAAGGTTTTTGTAAGGAAAATTTAAGGGTTACTGTACCAATGAAAAAATAAATACATGAACTAACAATGCTCTTTATGTTTTTTGAGAGTACTGGTGGCTTTTTAAAACTATTTTCTAACTTTAATGATTTTTATATTTGTAATATTTGAGGGTTGATATTTTATAAATTCATGGGACATAAATTCTCCGGAGATTAAAATGAGTTCACACTTTCCTATTACCCGAATGTTCACCGATGAGAGTGGACACACACGTTTCGAAAAAATGATTCTACCTCTAATTGAGAAAACAGGATTAGGTTCCGTAGGATTATTTTCTTCTTTATTTGTTAACCCTAATATTATTGATAATTCAGGTGATTTGAGGCTACAGTTTGCAATAACACCGCTACCTGAAGAATCAAAAGGAGAAAGTCCTAAGTTGGCACATACAGCGCCTAGAAAACAATTGGTAATTACCTTAGGGGGGTGTTTAGAGTTTAAAAGCTGTGATGTTGAAATTCATAAAGCACAGCACATAGCTGTTATCAGACCGGGCGATGTTTTATTGGCCGAAGACTTAGATGGGGCTGGTCATGTGTGGAAATTCCTACCTGATGATAAAGGAGAATTAAAGCCTAGGGTGAGATGTTATATTCATCTAGGGGAGGAGTATAACCATTTGGTCTCTCAATTAAAAACAGAAGATTAATTTTTATTCAAAGATTTCAGATATTTAAAAAAATTAAAGGGAATAAATCATGAAAGAATACATCACAGGATTTTTATCTGCTATCTGCTTGATTTGCAGTTTCATATTGTTTTTAGGTGCAAAACATTCATCAGATATAATTAAAACACATGAAATTCATATCATGGATAAAAGCACAGGAAATCTTGCCATTAGGCTTTATGCAGATAGCGGGTCAGGAAGAGTGATTGTAAATCGAACCGACAAGGATGTAAATGAATCAAAAGTAGTTTTGGGATGCGAATCAAATGGAGGGTCCGTTTCAATTTATAATACAAAAAATAAAATTGTAGGAGGATTAGTTCCAGATACAAAAGATGGTGGTACTTTAACCTTGAACAATGAATTTGGAGAAAATAGATGTTATCTTGGTGCAGATGAAAAAAACAATGGCCTGATACAATTATTTAATAGCTACGGATATTTTGGTTGGCAGGTCTCAGGTGAAAATTAATCATTTAGAATGAAAATTTTTCAATATTTTGTTTTAATGTTACTTATCTCCAAAACTATTTCTCAGGATACATTTTCAATTGTTGCTGTTGACCCGGAGACTCAGGAAGTCGGAAGTGCAGGAGCATCCTGTATTAATGGCTCGATAATTATCAGCGATATCCATCCAGGAATTGGGGCCATTCATACACAATCTTATTGGAACAGCACAAATCAAAATAATGCTTCCGATTTAATGGATCAAGGATATAGTCCTGAGGAAATCATAGAATATTTGATAGAAAATGATTCTCAGGGAAATCCTTCGATTCGCCAATATGGTGTGGTTGATTTAGCTGATGGAGGTAGAAGTGCTGCGTTCACGGGTGAAAATTGCTATGACTATAAGAACCATATCTTTGGCCAAACCTATTCAATTCAGGGGAATATATTATTGGGCCAAGAGGTTTTAGATTCAATGGAAATGAACTTTCTGAATACCTCAGGTTCACTTGCAACTCGGCTAATGGCAGCTATGCAGGGAGCAAAAATACCCGGAGCTGACACGAGATGCTTGAGCTATGGGCTCTCTTCGCTATCTGCATTTATTCGCGTAGCTAAAGAAACCAATTCTGAAGATAGTTTATACCTTCACTTGAATGTAAATAATACACAGGATGGGATTGATCCTATTGATACCTTACAGGATTTGTTTGATGTTTGGTATGCAGAGAATCCGGACCTCATTACTATCCAGTTTGAATTTAACGAGGGATGGAATCTAGTGGGTTTATCTGCATATGTTGATGATGCAACATATGGTTCTATATTCTCAGAGGCAATAAGTGGCACCCTTTTTTCCTTTAATTCTGGGTATGTTTCCGAGAGTGAATTAATTCCTGGAATGGGGTATTGGCTTAGATTTACTACTGATGGTTCAGATCTATTGACGGGAATTCCAATCTATGATTTAACACTTTTAATGAACCAGGGCTGGAACCTAATTACAGGTATTTCATCACTAACCAACGTTATCGATATCCATGACCCGGGTGGGATAATAATCAGTGGTACATTTTATGATTTTAATTCTGGCTATGGGCAGGTGGAGCAGCTAGTCCCCGGTCATGGGTACTGGGTCCGCACTTCTAGTGCTGGAGAAATCATTATTAACCCGTAAATTGAAAGAATAAAAAAATTAGTTTATGAATACTAACTGCTTTTTCTCATAAGGAGATAACAATGAAATATTTTCTTTCACTATCATTTTTTTTTACAATATGCTTAGGTCAGTGGCCTACCTCACCTGCTGAACCACTGT
>CAZNQF010000060.1:10035-10633 GCA_964575125.1 uncultured bacterium | reverse complement strand
AATTATACATTGTTATATCTAAAGGTAAGCAAAAAAACAACTTTATTATCGCTGGTTGTAATATCTCCGGTCATAGTAATGTCTGCAACTAGATCTAGCCCACCGTCATTCTGGTTCAAATAGGTAACAAAGTCCATATGAACTGGACTATCATCATTAATTAGATCATCGTAAACATTCACATAGTATGGATACATATTGGTTCCACCTCCAATTACATCCACATGTCCGTTAAATTCTACATGAGGAATTCCACCAACACCATACATTGAACCTCGCTGCGAGTATCCTGGACTTGTGTGTCCGTCACCCTCCCAAATAAGGGGGATTACATTGGTATGATCTTCATAAAGCTGGCTGAGCCCGGCCCGGGCGTCTGGACAGTATCCTCACCAGGTTTGAGTAAAAACTTCCCCAATAACTGAAATTTGAGTTCCAAACAAAAGTGCATTATAGCAGAGACCTATAATAATTAGACTTTTTTTCATTTTTTTCTCCATTGCTTTCTTATTTAATATGACAATACTTATTTGGAATTTATTCCATTGTATCGGATATTTTTATTTAGTGTAAGTGAAATGTACTTTATCTCCTGAAA
>CAZNQF010000060.1:6324-10025 GCA_964575125.1 uncultured bacterium | reverse complement strand
TTATGCGCAGGAAGTGGAAAAACATCTAAAACCGCTCCATCTAGTACTGGAACCTCTAACAATTTCCAGGTCCTACACGCCAAATTATCTTCTAAAAGTAAATCATAATGTATTCCTTTAGGATCACCAGGAGATCCAATATGCTCCAAGATTACCCATCGTTTTTCCTTGCCAATAACATATCAATTTAATGTAAAATATTATCTCCTGAAAAATTCCAATGTCTTATTTACAATAATTTTGACATTTTTATAAGGGTAAATGCCACCTATTGGATTGATATATCCTGTTATCCTCCATAGACTGAACCATAGTGATGACATGAAAAAATGGATTTTCAACTGAATAGCTTTCGGGTTTTAAAAGAGAGATCTGGGATGTATAAATTTCATTTTCCTCTAGAGCTTCCCACTCATTTCCAAAATCCAAATCACGCATAACCTGCATGTGAATCAGTTCACCGTTGAATCCCTCATATTCAATACTATCTTCAACAACTACTGCCCACACCTTCACCGCATCGTTTATTGTTAAAAACGGACGAATCTCAATATCAACAGTTATACTATCACCATCTAGAGCATACGTGTGACCGATATAAAGCTCATTGTTAACTGCATTTTCGATTAAGACATCTCCATGAGCATTATTCTCCACAGGTCCCTGTCCATTTAGAACGTGTACACCGTTTATCACTACCACAGGACAAAAGGGTACACTATACATTATACGTCTTAGCTCGACATCGTCAGGGTTGTAGTCATACATAGGGTCAATAGGAAGTGGCGAGTTCCAGTGATATCGTATCATCGTCATATTTGCATTTTGCTGTTCAACAATTTCATCCAATATATGATTCACTGGGACACAGGGAATACATCCAACATTTGTAAATACCTCTCCCACTACGACCTGACGAACTGATGTTTCTATGATCAAATAAGCTTCATGAGCATCTGTATCATCTATAACAGAAAATAATACTTTTTGAGTTCCTGGCCTCATACCTGTTACAACCACGCTCTGGTTAAATTCATTTCTCCAGCTAAAAGAATATATTTCCTCACTTGATGATAAAAAAATCGAATCGGGTTCTATGCCCTCGCCATCTAAATCAAAAAAATCTACCGGCAATAACAAACTTTCTTCTCCCACCCTGACAAAAACGGGAAACCCCTCTAAAACAATAAAGTTTAAATAAATTATTTGGTTATGTTCCAAACCAGAGACCTCTGCAACGATGGTAGTGGAACCAAAATCTTTTCCAACAACAGAAAGCACTAGCTCATTGTGAACAATTGAAACAACATTTGTGTCTCCCAATTCTTTTATAGCGAGCATCCCATTTTGTGAGTTTTCATTGATTAGGGATTCAATGGGGATGTGCAATGTGTCACCCTTTTGTAAATAGTTTTTTCTTGCTAGCTCATTTGGTGGAGGGTCAAGGGCATCAGGAATGAGCTCACTTCCCAGAAAAATAAGCAGAACGCTGAGGCAATATAAATAATTTTTCATATTCTTGCTTCCAACATAAGTCTTACACCATCAAAGGGACTGATATATCTGCACACACCTCCGGTGCAGCGGATACCACCTTTTTCCGTACCATATGTGGCTCTAATCGTTAGAGCTGGAGATGGCTTATAGCCTATCTCACCACTTACCCATTTTGAATCTCCCTCGATCGCAGGGTCAGATGTAATATCTGTTATAAGAGAAAAAGAGAGTTTCCTTTTCCAATCTACTGAAAGAATATATTGGTTGTTCACATATTCGTTCCCACCCTTAAGCGCTTTCTGAAATCCGAGGGAGCCTCCAAACACAAACGCTCCTCCAACTCTAGAAAAATATGCAGGTATAAATGTAACATACTTTTCTTTTGTAATACTATCTAGCGAGAACTCTGTATATGCACCGATTGAACGATTTTGCAGGACGGTCCCCATAAACTCTATCTCAAGATATAGTTCCTGAAACGGAAAGTTCTCAATTTTCATAGAAGGAAAAAAAGAATTGCTTTTTTCACCATCTCTTGATGTACGACTTGCCTCTGCATATATCCCTGTGAATAAATAGGATTTCCCGAGGTTTTTTCTATAATCCACATAGAACCCCGCCTCATCACCGTAGTCAACGGTATGTGTAAGATTTGCCAGTAATCCAACATCGTGCTGCCGGAGGGAGGTTGGACCTAAGTGAAATGGCATGGATTTGGATGCCATTCTGTTATAGTTAATCTTGTTCTTTTGTGATTCAATTCCATTCCTGTATAGTTTATATTCGATGGTCAAGACAGAATAATCGGGCAACGTTCCCACAAACTGTGAGTAAACTACATTTCCTGACTCTTCCGAAATAGATTGCGTTGTCTCAAGATAAGAACCATCAAATTCCTGTTCCACAAGTGGGATATCGTACCACTTTTTCAGAGCTCCATATTCTATGGTCCACTCCCAATTTTCCTGATATAATGTATAGGTAATACCTGAATTAAATATAAAAGCTTCCTGCTCAGGAAAGTGTATCATAGTTGAGGATAATGTATTTGTATCTAAACTTTCAGTTCTCACGGGAGAGCGAAATTTAGATCCCGTTGTATATAGTGAGCCGTTCCACTTACTATCATCTGGAAAATAATTTAATTGGATTCCACCTACATCAAAATTATTAAAGATATCTGGAGCGCGATTTGCTGCCGGAGAATAGGACGAAAACTTGGTTCGGGTTCCTGCCAAGGTCATTATTTGCAGCTGGTCGTTCAGCTCTATGTCCAATCTCAATCCAAAGGGTCGATTATCAAAGTCCAGCGCCTTGTCCTCAAAAAAATTAAAGGAAAGCCCGTTCCCAAATACAGAGGTCAAATGTCCCACATCCAGCGACCATCTATCTCGGATTATGTTAAGCGTTAAGGTTCGGACCCCTGAAAATCTTTCTCCATATTCAGGGGGCTTATTGTAGGCAATCTCTGAGCTTAGATTCCATGAAGAACCCTGAAAATTTAAAAAAAGATAGTTCTCAAGATAAGAAAATTCGTCGACCCCCTGATCACTTTTACCGTATCGAGAATAGAGTCCCCCATTGACATCCATTGAAAATAAAAATGAACTAATAAAAAAAAGAATGAGTGTGATATAAATTTTTATTGGATATATATTAGTTAATCTGTTGTTATCACTGCAGTTGAATCAGAGACATCGGCGGACTTTATATCTAGCGCTTCGATAATAACTTTCTCAATTTCTTTTTCATCTCCTGGAATGTACCCTGTGTGCTCCCAAATAATTTTACCTTCAGGTGATATTAACACTGAAAAAGGAAGAGCTTCGGAATTGAATTTTCCATAAAATTTTTGTTCTGTATCCAAATAAATGGGGTAAGTTATTTTTTTTGCATTTAAAATTGTTTTGATCTTTCGGGCAGTTTTAGCATCATCAACAGATATTCCTATAACCTGGAAATTTTCATCTGCGTATTTGTGGTGCATTATATCCAATTCTTTCATTTCTTTTAGACAAGGAACACACCACGTTGCCCAGAAACTCAACATGGTAAATTTTTCTTCGATTATTTTAGTGGATGATATTTTCTTACCTTTAAGGGATTTTATTTTCACATTGGGCAAGGATCTAAGTTCTTCATTTTTCTCCACTACCTCGGAAAATAAAAACGATGCAAATGCAATAATTAAAAGTGTTAATGAT
>CAZNQF010000060.1:0-6293 GCA_964575125.1 uncultured bacterium | reverse complement strand
CATGTATTACCTTAGATAGGTTAATGTAAATTTATTTTGCGATATCTATAGATATTTGACACGATAAATTTAAAACTTATTTCAAAAGATTTAAACTAGTATTATATCCTAATTACCTTTTTTGCTTTGAATCTTTCCCCATGAGTCTCTGAGCGGTACCGTTCTGTTGAAAATGTAATTGTCATCCGAAGAATCGATGGGGTCAAGATTAAAATATCCTTGACGTTCAAATTGGATGGTCTCTCCTATCTTAACAGATTTAATCTCAGGTTCGACCCGACAATCTTTTAATATGGTGAGGGAGTCTGGATTCAGATTATCAGTAAAATGTCCACCATCTTCTACTTTTGATGGGTTCTCAGATGTGAACAGCCTATCATAAAGTCTTGCCCTTACTTTTAGTGATCTTTCTGCAGACTCCCAGTGGAGGGTTCCCTTGACCTTTCGTCCATCCGGAGATGAGCCTCCTTTTGTATCGGGGTCGTAGCTACATCTCAGCTCAACTACCTCTCCATGTTCATTTTTTATTACATCTGTACAGGTGATGAAGAATCCATAGCGAAGCCTTACCTCTTTTCCCAATGTTAATCGAAAAAATTTCTTTGGTGCGTCTTCCATAAAATCCGATTTCTCTATAAATAATTCTCGAGTAAACGGTATCATTCTTTTTCCGGCGTCCGGGTCTTCCGGATTATTTATTCCTTCCACCTCTTCCACCTTCCCCTCCGGAAAATTTTCAATCACAACTTTTAGCGGGTCCAGAACGCCCATAAAGCGTCGAGCTGTTTTGTTCAGGTCCTCTCTCACAGAATACTCTAACAGAGCGATGTCTGCTGTCATATCTCGCTTTGCCACTCCGACCTTTTCTGCAAAATTTCGAACAGATGTTGGTGGATATCCACGACGACGCATCCCAGAGATGGTAGGCATTCGTGGGTCATCCCAACCCAAAACATGGTTCCCTTCCACTAGCTCCAAGAGCATACGTTTGCTCATGATGGTGTAACTTAAATTTAATCGGGCAAACTCAATTTGTCGTGGATGATATACATCCAGCTGTTCCAAAAACCAATTATATAGTGGACGATGGTCCTCAAACTCCAGCGTGCATAGGGAGTGGGTTATTCCTTCAATTGAATCTTCCAACCCGTGGGCCCAGTCATACATAGGATAGATGCACCATTTGTCGCCGGTTCTGTGGTGAGATTCATGTAGAATTCTGTATATCACTGGATCTCTCATATTCAGATTGGGGTGGGACATATCAATTTTTCCTCTGAGCACTTTCGAGCCATTGGAAAACTCACCCGCTTTCATTCGTCTAAATAAATCAAGGTTTTCATCTATTGGGCGTTCTCTGAAGGGGCTTTCTTTTCCCGGCTCCCTGAGTGACCCCCGAAAATCATTTATTTGCTCCGCTGTCAGATCGCAGACAACTGCTTTACCATCTTTTACCAGTGTTTCAGCGTGGCTGTACATCTCCTCGAAGTAGTCTGATGCAAACAATACTTTGTCTCCCCACTCAAAGCCCAACCATCTTACATCTTCGATAATGGAATTAACATATTCCTGGTCCTCCTTTGAAGGATTTGTATCATCAAAACGTAAATTACATTGCCCACTGTATCTTTCCGCAAAACCAAAGTTTATACATATGGATTTTGCGTGACCAATATGAAGATATCCGTTTGGCTCAGGTGGAAACCGGGTAATAATTTTCTTATGTTTACCCGAGGAGAGGTCGTCCTCTATGATTTGCTGGATAAAGTTTTTAGATTCTGTCATTTCAAATCAAAATAGGTAACAAATCTACCGCACTTTTTAATCTCCTTACACATACATCTTTGCCCAATACTTCCATCATGTGAAATAGTGAGGGTCCGGCTCCGGTTCCACTTAACGCCAATCGGACAGGATGAATAAGTTTAGCGGGATTTAATTCTTTATTATCGCTCAAAGTTCGCAACTCAGTTTCAATATTTTCATTGGTCCAATTTTCAATTTTTTCAAGAACAGTAATGTAATCTAAAACGAGCTTATTCACATCTACATTTTTCCAGCGCTTTCTCATAGTTTTGGAATCATACTCTTGGGGGTCTTCAAAGAAATAATGACTTGAATCAATTAGCCCAATAAATGTTTTGCTACGTGGCTTCATTAGTTCTATCACCGAAATCAAATATTCATCAGGCTGTCCTGCTCCCCAATTTGAATTTATATTTTTAACTGCTTCAAAAATATCCCCATTTCCCATTTTTAAAATTGTTTGCTGATTGATCCATTCTAGCTTACGATTATCAAAGACAGCTCCTTTTTTTAACACCCGCTCCAGAGAAAACTCACCTACAAGCTCTTTTACAGAGAATAGCTCCTGCTCTGTCCCTGGATTCCATCCAAGCAGAGCTAAATAATTCACTAACGCTGAGCTTAAATATCCCTGGTCTCTAAATTCCTGCACACCCGTTGCTCCGTGGCGCTTACTCAATCGTTTTTTATCCGCGCCCAAGATCATTGGCAAATGGGCAAACTGGGGAATGGCATAGCCCAGAGCTTTGTATAAAATAATTTGTTTTGGTGTGTTCGAGATATGGTCCTCTCCACGAATTATGTGGGTAATACTCATGTCGTTATCGTCCACAACTACAGTAAAGTTGTAGGTTGGAGAGCTGTCTGTTCGCGCTACAATAAAATCATCTAGCTCATTATTGCTTACAGAAATCTCACCATATATTGAGTCAAAAAATTTTGTTTTTCCATCTGGAATTCTAATTCTAACAACATTTGGAGTGTTGGTCTCAAGCTTTACTTTAACATCGGCCTTGCTAAGTGTGCGACAAGTTCCAGGATAGCTATAACCTAACCCTGCTTTTTCTCGTTCGCTTCTGATCTTTGCCAGCTCATCCTTTTCACAGAAACAACGATAGGCACTATTTGAGCTCAGAAGCTTACCCAACTCGATTGCATACAATTCATCTCTTTTGGATTGAAATACCAGCTCCTCTTCCCAATCACATCCCATCCACCTCATAGATTCACATATCTGGTCCACAAATTTCTCTTTTGAGCGAGCTCTATCTGTGTCCTCAATTCTTAACAGAAATTTTCCGTTATTAGCTTGAGAAAACAGCCAATTGAATAGGGCAGTTCTTGCCCCTCCTAAATGGAGCTGGCCCGTTGGACTGGGAGCAAAACGTACTCTAACTGATTGATCTGTATTATTAGTCATAACCGCTCATCAAATTAAAACTATTGATGGTCTGAATTAAAGTTATTCCGCGTTCAACTAGCAGTTGATTAAATTAAAGTATGGCATCAATTGATAAACCCACCCGAAAGCTCGCTGCAATAATGTTTACTGATATTGCTGGGTTTACACGGTCAATGTCTAAGAGTGAATCAGCAACGCTAGAGCTATTAGAAAAAAAGCGTTCAATCATTAAATCCCTTCTCCCTCGACACGGTGGAACATTTGTTAAGGAGATAGGTGATGGAACACTATCTTACTTTGAATCAGCAATAGATGCTGCGACCTGTGCTATGGAATTTCAAGAGAAAACTTACAAAACAGATATGGATATTAGGATAGGTATTCATATTGGTGATATCGTCTTTAAGGGAGAGGATGTATATGGAGATGGGGTAAATATAGCTGCAAGACTTGAGAGTATTGCACCAGCGGGTGGTGTGTGCGTTTCAAAGAGCGTCTATGATGAGCTACTGAATAAGGAAGGCTTTGATGGTATAGAGCTTGGACTTCAGTCATTGAAAGGGGTCGGCAGGCTTGTAGAAGTGTTTGGGCTTAAAGGCGGAAAGTTAAGTGAACCTGACCCATCAAAATATAATAAGAACAAGGTCAAAATTCACTCAGGTGATGAGGTGCCATCCATTGCCATAATTCCATTTGACAATAAGGGAGACCAAGAGGACGTGTTCTACGCCTATGGTATTTCATCAGACCTTATTTCAGTGTGTAGTGGTGCGGGATTAATTAGAGTTGCTAGTCTTAAAGATGTTGAAAAATTAGATTACAATGGCATGGAGAACATTGAACTTTCGGAAAAGCTATTAGTACGATATATAGCTCAGGGGACGCTCTGGAAAGTGGAAGAGATGTTTCAACTATCTATAGAGCTCTATGATACAAAAGAGTCAAAAGTGGTATGGTCAGATAGGTGGCAGGAAAAATGGGAGGACCTCCCCGAAATAATGGGAAGTTTGTCTGATGGACTTTTAAAGGCACTAGATACCAAATCAAAAGTGGGAATCTTAGTTGAGACAGACAATACAGAAGCATATGAGTATTATCTTAAAGGAAAATATAGATATGAAAAGCGTCAAAGTATGGAGGATACAAAGATAGCACGTGGGCTATTAAAAAAAGCTATAGAGATAGATGGAAATCTATTACAAGCAAAAAATACATTTGCCGCAACCTATCTAAGTATAGGCCAGTGGGATCAGGCAATGAAAATCTTAAGAGAAACTTTAAAAAAAGGAGAAGAAATAAAAAATAAGAATATTATTTCCCATACCTTAGGCAATATTGCACTTATCTACATAAATAAAGGCAACTATGACAAAGCGTTAGGCTATTTTAACCGCTCCCTCAAAATATCTATGGAAATGAATGATAATCTTAGCATTGGAAGAGGGATTGCCGCAATTGGCAACATTTATCATTCCAAAGGTGCTCATGAGAACGCATTAAAAAATTACAGACGCTCCCTAAAAATGTTTAATAAGATTGGATACAAGCGAGGGGTAGCAAATTTGCTTGCCAACATAGGGCTTATTTTCAATATAAAGGGAGACAAAGAAGCGGCACTAAAGAACTTCAACTCTTCTCTTGAGATAAGAGAAGAAATTCACGAAAAAGAGAACATGGGACAAACTATTAATAATATTGGAGGTATTTATTTTCTAGATGGAGACTATGAAAAGGCTTTAGCTTATTTCACTAGGTCGCTCTCAATTGCTGAAGAGCTAGAGTCACCCGAACAAATAGGTACTAGCCTCGTAAATATCGGAAATATTTACTCAAGTAAAGGCGACCATGAGCAAGCTCTAGATTACTCTTACAATGCAATTAAAATATTAGAGAAAATTAATTATTTGAAAGGAGTGGCATATGGTTTAAAACAAATTGGGGTAATTTACTATTTTAAAAATAGCTATGAAAAGGCTGAGGAGTATTTAGAAAGATTTCTAACAATCAATAAGGAAATTAGATTTATTACAAATGACCTAGTTGAGGCACAGGTCTATTACTCCCTAGCGCACAAACAACTTGGAAAACCATTTGATGTAAACAAAATTTATAAACATATCAAAGATAATAAAAATATTAAATTTGAAATAAACCTACGATTATATGAGCTACTAGAAGACTCTACCTATCTTGAGACATCTTACAAACAAGTTAAAGAAATAGCAAAAAACTTAGGCCCTGATATAAATGCTAAATTTCTCAGATATCCAATTCCTAAAAAAATTATAGAACAGTGGAAAAACATTTCAAAATAATTCCTTTTATAAATTTATAAGAAAATTTCGTTGTATCTAAAAAAATATTCTTGCAAAACGTAACTTGAAAAGAAAAACTGCCATAACTTTCCTTATACTCACAGGAATTTTATGGAGCACCGGTGGATTCATAATAAAAACAATTTCTTGGCCATCTCTAACTATTGCAGGCCTAAGAAGCGGTATTACATTTTTTCTTATATACTTTTATAGCAAACCCAAATTTTCTAGCTTTAACAAGTATACCTGGGGCGGTGCTTTCTCTTATGCTTTGATGGTAGTTTGTTTTGTAATAGGTAACAAAATGACAACCGCGGGGAATGTTATTTTGATTCAATTCTCAGCTCCTATTTATGTTGCAATTTTTAGTTTTTCCTTTTTAGGTGAAAAATCTACTAAATCAGATTGGTTTTCCATTTTTATTATTTTGAGTGGATTGGGATGTTTTTTTATGGATGACCTTAACTTTGATCAATTGTGGGGGAATATATTTGCACTTTTATCAGGGTTTGGATTTGCAGGTGTGACCCTTTTCATGCGTAAACAAAAAGATGGAAGACCTATCGATACAGTAATTTTGGGCAATCTAATTACTTTTTTACTTTGCTCTCCCTTTTATGGACAAGCAGTACCTTTTGAAATTGACCAATGGATCATGATTACATTTTTAGGTATAGTGCAACTTGGATTTGCATATATACTATACAGCACAGCTATAAAATATGTGTCCGCACTGGATGCGATTATTTATCCCGTTGTTGAACCTATTT
>CAZNQF010000059.1:5304-10741 GCA_964575125.1 uncultured bacterium | reverse complement strand
AAACACATTGGTAAGTTTGTGGTGGTGCGATAGATGCTAGTAAGAGCGATAGCTATAGTTTGTGTTATAGGTAGCCTGCTTCAGGCGCAGTATCGTGACATTCCTGATGTGGTTACAAAGGTTGCCACAGCCACAGCCAACTGGCTTAAGATAGAGACAGGAGTTAGAGCTATTGGTATGGGTGGAGCGTTTGTAGCTTCAGGTACAGGCATATCAGCGGTTCCCTACAATCCATCGGGGATCGGTTTTTTAACTCAGAGTGAGGCCTATTATTCGAAAAGTAACTTTCTCGCAGGTATCAGTCACAACGTTCTGGGGTATGGTACAAAGCTGACATCTCAGGACTTTGTTGGTATACATTTGTTTTACTTGAACTCTGGAAAGATGGAGGTGACCAATGAGTGGTTTCCTAACGGTACGGGTGAGGAGTTCAGTGTGATATCCATGTCACTGAGGGGGACCTATGCACGGAGACTCACGGACCGACTAAAGGTTGGTGTGAGCTTAAACTATCTGAGGGACCAGCTCTATAAAACGGTAACCATGCAGGGAGTGAGCTTTGATATTGGTTCTAACTTTGATACAGGTATCTATGGTATGGCTCTGGGTATGAGCATTACAAATTTTGGGCCGGAGGTTAGATATGGTGGCCCTGGGTTAAATATTTCTGTTGCGGACAGCATTGATGTTGATGGACAGCTGAGCCGTGTGACCAAGGAGTTTCCGCTTCCTCTGACATTCAGATTGGGAGTGAAGAACGATGTAATTGGTAAGGACAGCGAGTTTCTTAAGAGTGATGTCCATCGATTGACGCTAGCTGTGGATGGAGTTAATGCCATTGACTACACGGTCTACGGAAGCGCAGGGATGGAGTATGGATACAGAGAGTTTGGTTTTGTCCGTGCAGGTATGAGGCTGGGTCATGATACAGCTGGTATGTCTGCAGGGGGAGGCCTGAGATATCCGCTGAGCAGAGGTCTAACCCTGTTAGTGGACTATGCGTTTGTGGACTACGGTATTCTTGAGCTCACTCATCAGTTTGCGCTGTCTGTAGAATTTTAATTTATTAAAGTCAATTTCCTCAGAAAATACTGGTATAGTTGGGGCAAAACCAGCTAAATTTATTGGCTTGAGAAAATCATTTATTTCCATCAAATGTAAATAGATAAAGTGGGAATAAATCCTGGTTAGTTAATGTCTAAATTTATACAGCTACCCTGGTTAAAGGCAGAATGAAAATCAAAATATTTACTAAGGAGTACCCTATGAAACGAATTGGTTACGGTGTAATGATCATTTTTTTACTTTTGAGCGGATTGGTTTTAGCTAAAGAAAAATCAGTTCAGGAGAGGCAGCCATCATCCGTTATGAATAACGGATCAGAATTTTTATTAAATGAGACAGGCCAGGAAACTTCTCCTGCAAATAGGGAACAAATCATTTTATTTTTTGATGATTTTGAGACAGACTCTATTAGTGCGCTTTGGGAAACGGATGAGGGGTGGGAGCTTACAGAGACAGAGTACTGGAGCCCAACCCACAGCTTTAACTCTCCAAATGATGCGAGCACCTCAAATAATTCTTTTAATTTGGTATCACCTGTCTATTTAATACCTGAGATTGGTGCGGAGGATATTTTAAGATTTGGATTTAATCTTTATGCACATCTACCGGATTCTGATGGCGATGGAGATAACTTTCTTGAAGATTATTACAATGTAAGTGTTGCTGATATTAATGCTATCCCGTGGCACGCTACAGATTTCAATGGCTATGATGGAATGTCATATTGGTGTGGTTCAGAAGATATAGATGGCTATGCGGATGCTTGGGTGCAGTTTTTTGATTCCCCTGAAATTACAATTCCGTCGGGGGGCTTTGAATTAAAAACTATGATGAAGTGGGGTATTGAGGACCCTGCAGGTGCTACAGTTGCCGGTACATGTACCGATGGCTGGGATGCGGCAAATGTCCGGATCTCAACCGATGGCGGTAGCACATGGGAATTGCTCACTGGTTCATCTCCCTATGATTTTGAATATGGATACGGCTGGATCTACAATGACGGTGACTATGATTGTGGTGGTCCGTCCGACCATTTGGCCTCAGGCTGGGGAGGAATCCAAGATTGGCACCCCGAGAACTTTAGCTTGAACAGTTATGCAGGAGAGACAGTCATAGTGCGATTTGCATTTGGCTCTGACCCCGCTTACTCAACCATTGATGATGACCTTCTTGTTGGATTTTTTATTGATGATATCAGTATTGAAGATAGCAGCGGTGATGTGATATTTTCTGATAACGCTGATGGTGATCCGTCCTTTACCGCAACTGGTGGAATGCCCTGGGTTGAGATGTTCTATGATTACGGTGATGATACACGTCCCGGTGGATTGGGTTGGGAGGAGTATATGCCTGGCTATCCATTCAATGGGAATATTTTTCTAGATATCAGTGATTATGCTGGTAAGGAAACAATTTTTAGGTTTCACGTTCGCTATGATGATAATGATGATGGTGGACAAGGTGGCGGATTGCATATCGATGACTTTAAGATTTATTTAGAATCAACCGTTGCCTATGCCCCTCCAACCGGATTGGCTGGAGAAGGTATGAACATGCAGGTTGACCTAATGTGGAACGATATGAATGCCTCCGGAACGGAAGATTTTGTTTATGATAATGATGCCTGGACAGATTACTCTATCTATATGAACTCTGGGGTAGGGTTAGCTGGTGAGACTTTTGAGCTGGTGGGACCGTCAACGATTAACTCTGTTCAGATTTTTAATAGTCCACAAAATACTCTTCCAGTGCGCACGACATTGGCTGCATATGGAACGCTCGGTTCTATGTACGACACGGACCCAACCTTTGAGATGGAGGTTGACCTAACTGAGTCAGGTTGGAATACCGTTGATCTATCTGCAAGCGATTGGAGCTTTAACGGTAAATTTATCATTGCCTATGAATTTTCCGATGTAATTAATGCTGAGCTCGATGTTTCAGCAGTTCCAAGCATGCACAGTATGTTTAAATCTTCAACAGGAGGATGGGAAACCTGGGCCGAAAGCATTGCGGGCGCTGAGCTGTCAGATGGAGAGTGGGGAATTCGAGCAAATATTACTTTTAATGGTGCTGATGTGACATACAACGTATATCGTGATGAAGAAATGATATCAGGTGGGCTCACTGCAAACAATTATTCCGATTTTGATGTCGAAAATAATATTACCTATCTATATGCGGTCAGCGCAACCTATTCCGATGGAAATGAGAGCGACCCATCTGAATCTGTTGAGGTAACCCCTCAATCTGCATCGGTGTATGAGTTAGGATACGATGATGGTACATCGGAGATGGGATTTAATGCGGGCCAAAATAATTATATTGCTGTTCGGTTTAGCCCAACGGGAAATGACCCGCTAATTCGTATTAAGTGGTTTCAGGTTGGAGCTGGTGGTGCATTTTATTTAAAAATGTATGATGATGATAACGGTGTCCCTGGTAGTGAGATATATACATCAATCATAACCGGAAGCGTGGATGGTTGGAACACTCAGGATATGTCGGATGAAGAAATGGTGATGGGTGGCACGTTTTGGGTTGGAGTGAGAGAGTTTAGCTCAACCAGACCATTTGGTCTTGACCTTGACAGCGACTCGGGAAATTCTTATTTCAGGATTGGTGCAGGCGGAACTTGGGAGCCCATGGCAAATGCAGGGGTTGCAGGAAATTTAATGATTAGAGTTAATTTGGACAACCCTGGTGGCGGTGGAGATGTGACCTTGGATATTTCTCACAACGATGATTGGAACTTAATTGGTCTTCCGCTATCTGTAAGCGATGCATCATATGATGTCTTATTTGCTGATGCCATTGAGGGAACGCTATATGAGTTTGATAACGGATATGTTCAATCCCAAGTGCTAGAGCATGGAACCGGATACTGGTTAAGATTTGATGGTGCGGGGTCAGATGCAGTTACAGGTGGTGAGATCTCAAACCTTACCCTCTCTCTCAACGCAGATTGGAACATGATATCAGGCATAACTGATGTGGTAGATGTGAGTTCGATAGTGGACCCAGGTGGTATTATTGTTGAGGGAACTGTTTTTGGATTCTCTAACGGTTACTCTCAGGTTACAGCTATCGAGCCGGGTAATGCCTATTGGTTGAGAACATATGAGGCAGGAGATATCTCTTTAAGCAGTACTCGAAACGATGAAGATATTAGTTTATCAGATGGCTCTAGATTGTTTAGTATGGAGGATGAGGTTGGCTTTGTTTTGCAGTTAGATGCAACGGTGCCCTCTGGTGGAAGCTATTCAGTGCATTTTGGTTTTCTCCAGTCAGCTACGGATGACTTTGATGCGGGCAGCTGTACGATTTCTGCCTCAAGCGATTACGGTCCATGTATTTCAGGTGGTGGAACTTGGTTTGGAGATCAGTATGCCCCTCCAGCTCCTCCCCCTCCTGCGTTTGATGTAGCATTGACATGGGGTGGTGGAGAAAGATATTATAGTCAGCTGTTAGAGGGGAGCGAGAGTAATGGTGGTGTTCTGCATGAATATGGAATTGCCTTGGCATTTGATGCAGACAATGAAATTACCATCAGCTGGGACAACAGTAGCTGGTCAGATTATCTTGATGCCTGTGTTTTGGAGGATGCTTTTGGTGGCATGATGATTAATGTTGACATGTTAGCTGCTACAAGTGTTACCTTAGATAATCCTGCATTTAACACTTTAGTGTTGAAGGTAACTCCAAGCGCTAGCGGGTTGGCAAATCAAATTCAGCTGGATGCCAAAGATGATAATGTTAGTGTTCCCTCGGAGTTTGGTTTAAATCCAGCCTATCCAAATCCGTTTAACCCTTCCACAGAAATTGTATATTCTGTGAGCGAGAGAAGTTTGGTTGAGCTTGGTAGTTATGATATGCTTGGACGTAAGATATCTACGCTGGTTTCCGGATATCATGACCCAAATAAATATTCTGTGGTTTGGAATGGAACAAACAAAAACGGGATTCAGGTTCCTGCGGGTGTATATTTTTATCGCATGAGTACAGAATCATTCTCAGAGGTAAAGAAGGTAATCCTCTTAAAATAGATTTATTAATTTTTAACATATAAAGGGAGACGCGACATGTGCTATAAAAAAATCGCTTTTCTATATTGTTTAGTAATTTGTGTAACCCAATTCACATTTGGATCAGAAACGTCCTATTCAGATAGGACGTTTCTGTTTTGCTTAAAACCAAATGTGGAGCCTCTCTCCATTGAATCCGTTGGCTCAAAGTCAGTGAAAAATCATGTAATCATTGATGATTATCTTCAGCTAAATGGTGTTACAAAAATAGAGCAGTGGATAGACAACGCTAATCCTATGGATCATGATGGAGATATTTATTTAAATCGAATTTATCGTGTTTATCT
>CAZNQF010000059.1:0-5294 GCA_964575125.1 uncultured bacterium | reverse complement strand
CCCAATATGGAAAGCAGTGCAGTCCAAAGGCATTGGGGGCTGAGGAGGCATGGGATTTTTGGTTTGATGAGGGTATGATTCCTGAGGGACAGCAGGTGCTACTTGCATCGGTCGACCAGGCCGTTGAGTATACCCACACAGACCTTATAGCAACTGTTTGGGTAAATCAGGGAGAGATCTCTGCAGGGCTCTTCAATATTTTGGATACCGATGACAATGACGACGTCACCGGTACAGAGATCATGGCCTATCTTGAGCAGGAGAATGTGGATTACAATGGTGATGGTGATATAAATCTCAGGGATGTTCTTGACACAGATTCACCCTTTTCAAATGGAAGTGATGATGATGGTAACGGATACGCTGATGATTTTTTTGGCTGGGACCCATCTGGTGTGTCAGGAGGCGATGCCAACGACCCCTATCCGAACACCTCAGGTGACCCCTCAAACTGGGACCATGGAACTAATGTAGCGGGCCTTCTAGGGGCAGCCACAGATAATGTTTACGGTATGGCATCTATATCATATAATTGCAGAGTAATTTCAGTAAAATGTACCCGAGATAATTCTAGTAACGGATATATTAATGATGGCTACTCTGGGATCTATTATGCCGCCAGAGCGGGATATTATTCTGATACATTTACAATAATTAACAACAGCTGGGGCGGTGGAGGATACAGCTCCTATGAGCAAAGCCAGGTAAACACAGCACACAACACCTACAACGCTATGGTATTAGCATCTTCAGGAAATGGACTTGACTCAGGGGGAGATCTCTATGCAGCACAATATCCTTGTTCCTATTCAAATGTTATTTCTGTAACTGCCTTAAGCTGTGGTGGTAATTGGGGCTACTGGGCAACCTATCACGAGTCAGTGGATTTCTCAGCTCCTGGAGAGGGAATCTACACATTAGACCTCAACAATGGCTATGAATCTGGTATTATGGGAACCTCTTTTTCCTGTCCAAATACGGCATCTGCATTTGGACTGTTGAGAGTCTATTTCCCGGAGTTGGAGAATGATGAGCTGGAAGACCTAATGTGCGAGACCGCCGATGAGGGAATTTATGATATTAACAGTGACCCAGAGCTAGCAGGTCGTCTTGGTTGCGGAATGGTGGATATTCATAGGGCGATTGGAGGAAGTTTTTCACCTTACATTAGCTATGTTGGACACTCAGTAATTCCAACGGTAGGAGATGGAGATGGAAACTTAAATCCCGGTGAGGGAGCACAGTTGAGGGTGACCCTCTCAAATGGAACTGGCTGGGTAGAGGCCGCCAATGTGTATGCCACTCTAACAACTGACAATCCGGAGATAACCATAATCGATGGAGAAGCAGAATATCCAAACATTATTTTTCCCGGGGGTGTTGGAATTAATTTTACTGACCTGTTTGAAATATCCATATCAACAAACGTTTCAATTGGGGACGTTGAATTAATTTTAAGTGTAAGCGCAACCGGCGCAGATGGATATGAGTATCATGTAGAGCTGCCATTTGAGGTTAACGTATCTTTAGACCAAGGTGGTTTCCCTCTTCCCACGAACCAGATTATATCTTCACCTGCACTGGCAGATGTGAATGGAGATGGTTTTGATGAGATTATCGTCACAGATAATGAGGGGATAGTAACAGTTTTAGATCACTCCGGTGAGGAGCAATGTACTTTTGATACTGGCAATCAGATTTGGGGCTCACCATCCATAGCAGATATGGATGGTGATGGTTCTTTGGAGATCATAGTGACTTCTAAAAGCCGTCATCTTTATATTTTAGATGGGAACTGCAATGTAGAGATGGACTACGATTCTGGGCAGTATTTAATGGGCTCTCCCGCACTGGGAGACATTGATGGTGACGGTGAGCTTGAGATCATTGTGGGGGGATACTCATCTCCGGGCAAGATCTTTGCAGTAAATCCCGATGGTACAGATGTCTCAGGTTTCCCTCTTGATTTGGGCGAGAAGGTTCAAAGGGGAGTTGCGCTGGCAGATTTTAATGGTAACGGTAGGGTTGACATTGTCTGTGGAACAGATGGTGAGACCCTTTACCTTATTTACGATGATGGTACGATTGCAGAGGGTTTTCCCTTTGAGGCAGATAATGATTTTCGTTCTGCTCCATCCATATTGGACTACAATGGAGAGAAGATCATTTTTGGAGGGAGCAGGGATGACAGTTTTTATGCTGTGAACAGTGATGGAACTCTTCGATTTCAGGTTGAGACAGGAAACGATGTTATTAGCTCAGCTGGTTTCACAGAGCTAAATGGTTCTCCTGCTATATTTTTTGGTTCTTCTGATGGTTTTCTTTACGGAGTGGACTTAGATGGTAATGCATTGAACGGTTTTCCCATTGAGACAACAGGAGATGTAAACTCTTCTCCCATTTTTGCAGTATTGGACAGTGAATCTAATGAGATGGCGGTTATATCAGGTAATGAGGGAGGAGATATGCTGGCCTATACATTGACCGGTGAGCCAGTTCAATACTTTCCTCTGAGCTATGAATTTCCTTTTAAAGGAGCTCCCACTGTGAAAGACACCGATGGTGATGGTGATTTGGAGATTCTTATGGGGACCAGCAATAGCCTCGTGAATGTAGATATAAAGACAGCTGGGGACAGCGATAATATTTGGAACATGCACAGAGGTAATCTTCACAGAACAGGATATGTTAATTTTACATCGGGAGGCGGAGATATGACGGTCACCGTTTCCAATATGGCAGACTGGAATCTACTAGGACTGCCTGTGAATGTGAGCAACAACAGTCAGATGAGTGTGTATCCATCCTCTCTAGAGGGGACACTGTTTTCATTTTCTGATAGTTATGTACAGGAATCTGATTTGACACCTGGCACAGGATACTGGCTGAGATTTGACCAGTCAGGAGAGACCCATATAACCGGTCCATCCATAAATAATTTAACTATTTCTATGCAGTCAGACTGGAACCTGATCAGCGGTATCTCAAACACAGTACAGTTTACAGATATTGGTGATCCAGATGGAATCATAATTCCTGGGACCTTGTTTGGATTTGGGGAGAGCTATGAGCAGGCAGATGCGTTGGAACCGGGTAAGGCCTATTGGCTGAGAACCTCAGGTTCAGGTGATATACAGTTAGGCTCAAACCGTGGAGCAAGAGTGGTTACCGTTCTGTCAGAGCCACAAAGTGCAAGCTCTATCACTGTCAAGGGAGTGACCCTTTACTTTGGAGAGAGCGCTGATGTAGGAGAAAAGCTCAGCTATGGTCTTCCACCGAAGCCCCCTTCACCTTCAGCGGATATTCGTTTTTCAGATGATAGCAGGCTCTGCACATTGGACGAGTGTGTGATCAAAATAACAAACACAGACCGACCACTAACTATAGAGTGTGACATTAAAGAGGGAGGAAGCTGGGAGTTGGTTCCTGTTATATCTGGTCAAGAGGATTTTGATGAATCGATCGCAGTATCTGGACAGAGTCAGTTGATCTTAGTATCAAGCTCTGAAGAGTATATATTAAGAAAGAGCACATCTTTAGAAATACCTTCTGAATTTGTTTTGTATCCCGCGTATCCAAATCCATTTAATCCTGTGACAACTATCACGTATAGTTTATCGAAAGAGAGCTATATTGATTTATCTATTTATGATATGACAGGACGGTTAGTAAATACTCTTAAAAAGGGATTACTACCAGTTGGTACCCATAAAATTCAGTGGAACGGGAGTGATATGAATGATGAAAAGGTTTCTTCGGGGATCTACTTTTGTAAATTAAATAATGGACTCGCTGAGAGATATATTAAATTAATTTTAATGAAATAAAAAAATATTAAATGAAACAGGAGAGAATATGAAATATTACAGATTTTTGCTTACGGGACTAATTTTAATCTCCGGATTATTTTCAAATTCAAAGGAATATGTTTTAACACAGACAAAAATTGATAATCCAATTTCTTATGTACAATACAATCCCGATGACTATCCTGACCGAACACGCCAGGGTGGCGATACCTATGATGACGCGACAGAGATTGAATCTCTGCCCTTTAGTATAACAGGAACTACCGATGGCTATACAGATGACTATGATGAACAGTGCCCCTATACAGGAAGTACATCGCCGGATGTGGTTTATAGATATATTCCGCCCTATGATGTGAGTATAAATATTAGTTTATGTGGAGAAGGCTCGTATTACGACACAAAGGTTTACATACATGATGAGGAAGAGTTTTTGGTGGACTGTAATGATGATGAGTGTAATAACTCTCATCAAAGCTGGCTGAGTGAGCTAACAAATGTTTCACTGAATGAGGGAGATACCTACTTTATCATAGTGGACGGATATGGTGGGGGTTCCGGAGAATATGAATTGAATATTACGGAAGAAGGTCCTCCCCCTCCTGTTCCTGATAATGATGACTGCAGTGATGCGGAACCTGTGAGCGGTGCTACACCCATTACAATCTCTGGAACTACTATCGGTGCGACCATTGACTGTCCGGGTCTTTTAAACTGGAACGCTGTCTGGTATGAGATACCTATCTCAAGCGATCCCACAGATTTAGAAATAACTATTGAATCATCGCAAAGTATTACTACCGCAGGTATAATAATTATAGATGGCTGCAACTGCGATGAGGAATCAATAACAATCGGTGATTCTGAGCTTAATGGAAATACCATAGAATTATTTTTTGAAAATGCATCGGCATCAACCGGATCCATATTGTTTCCCTTAATGATAGATCCTCAGGCTGATTTTGAGGTTACATTTGATTTTGAATCAACAGAGGAACCGCCATCTGCTGACTTCAGCACAACAATAACTGCTACCGATGATTTAGGCTCACTGCCCTTTGAGCTGACCTTTGGAACAAGCCCCAACGCAACCGTGGGCTATGATGACGGGCTTGATGTGTTTGCTCCTCCTCCGCCACCACCTCCGGCGTGGGATGCAGCATTATTTAATTTGGAAGTAAGTGATAGGTTTTTTGCAGATTATCGTCCCACAACCCCGGAATCCGGTTCCACAGAGTGGGCCATAGATTTTCAGGCAGAGCAAGGTTCTGATGAGTATGTTTTGAGCTGGGACTCATCCACACTTGGAGAGGGCAATTTCATCTTGTCTGATCCTTTTGGAGGTATCTCTCTTGTTGTGGATATGCAGGCAACTGAGTCGTGCTCGGTTCCGGTTGTATTTAATAGGGTAATCATAACTCATTCGTATGCTTCGCTTGATTTTCAAACTCACATAACAGCAACAAATGATTATTCTGTTGGTGA
>CAZNQF010000058.1:3754-10893 GCA_964575125.1 uncultured bacterium | reverse complement strand
ATAATTTATTTTTTTAACTCTCACTGTATTTGTCCAATTATTATCTCATATTTCAATAAATTTAGTCATTGATATGAAAGAAAATGATATAAAGACCGCTGTATTTGATAAACCTACAGATTCCTTTATGGGGTTAACGCTTTCTGAAATAAATCAATATTTACCAGCAGTGAGGAAATCAGAGGATATTTTTTCTGATATAGACAAACTAGATGATGGTTTATTTCTTACTGATGCTTTGGAAGGGCTGTTAAGATTACCTGATAAATCAGTGGATTTAATTATTGCCGAACCTCCATCAGAGCCGGTTCATAATAAGATTGTATCAGGCGAAACAATGACCCTAAATGAATATTACCAGTGGAACGAAAATTGGTTAACAGAATCCAGAAGAGTTCTAAAATCGACCGGTGCAATTTACTTATTTTGTGATTGGAAAAAATCTGGGATGTATCACAGCTTACTTAATCAGTCTTTTTATGTTCAGTCAAGGATAACTTGGCAAAATCAAGTTAGCCATGACAAAACATATGCTAAGGGGTGGAAAAATGTGCTTTCAGATATTTGGTTTGCCACAAAATCGGAAGAATTTTTATTTAATGGTCAAGTGATAAACGCTGAAGCAGATAATGATAATTCTAGGGAAGAAACAATAAATTTCTGGTCAGATATTTTTGAAAAAGGCAAAGCTGACGAAATAAATGATGAAACTCCTTCAGAAGTTTTAACACGAATTTTTGATGTGAGTAGCTTTAAATTAAGTTGGGTTGTCGATCCGTTTACACGTTATGGTTTAGCAGGGGTTGTTGCAAAAAATATGGGACGTAGGTTTATTGGTTTTGAGGTAGATCAGGATAGACTGTTAATAGCAATGAAAAGAATTGATAAAACATAAAGAGGGGACAAAAAATGTCATATTTTGAAAAAATACAAAAAGATATGTATTCTGCGATGAAAAGTAGGGATCAAGGAAAAGTCTCAACTTTAAGAACTGTACTTTCGATATTAAAAGCAAAACGTATAGATAGCGGAGTTGAGCTGTCTGAAGAGGAGGAGATTAAGGAATTAAGAACTTTTGCTAAACAGAGAAAAGAAGCAATTGAAATGTTTAAACAGGGTAGTCGTGACGATTTGGTAATACTTGAAAAAAATGAATTAAAAATAATTGAAGGTTATTTGCCTCAAATGATGGATGAACAATCTATTAGAAAATTAGTCAAAAATGCAATTGATGATAGCGGCGCTACAGGGATGTCAGACATGGGAAAAGTTATGCCATTAGTTATGAAAGCTGGTCAGGGGCTTATAGATGGAAAAACAGCACAATTAATTGTTAAGGAATTATTAAACTGAAGGGATGACATTTCTTGATATTTTAGGGGGAGTATTTGTGGTGTGGTTTGGATACCGAGGATTTAAAAAAGGATTTATCGGAGAGGTCGGTTATCTTGTGGGTTTAATTGGAGCAATGTTTTTCTCTCTTACATGGTATATCAAATTAGGGGAGCTATTATCCCATTGGATTCCGGTACATGGATATACATTAATTATTTTGGCATTTTCAGTTATATTTTTCCCTTCTCTGGTGATGTTTAGATTTTTATTTAAGCTTATCGAATTTTTTATTTCTTCTTCAGGTCTTTTATCAATCAATAAATGGGGAGGGATATTAACTGGATTGATAAAAGGAGTTATAATTCTTTCCATGACAATCTGGAGTTTGGAACTATTCAATAATTCTAAATGGATAAATGTTGTTCAATCCAATTTTAAGTATGGAAGTGAATTAATAATTATCAGAAAAAATGTATGTAATCATTTTGGGTGGGAAGACCCTGTGCTGCAAGGAAAAATTTATTTAGAAAAATGGCTAAATAAAGAAAAAAAAAATAATTAAAAATGGGAAGAATTTCTCAAGAAACAATAGAACAGGTTAGACAAACAGCAGATATTCTTGATATAATATCTGGAGTGGTGAACTTAAAAAAAAGAGGACAAAATTATTTTGGCCTCTGCCCATTCCATAATGAAAAGACTCCTTCGTTCAGCGTAGCACCTGCAAAAGAAATTTTTCATTGTTTTGGTTGTAATGCAGGCGGAAATGTATTCCATTTTTTAATGGAATACGAAAAAATGACTTTTGTGGAAGCGGTAAAATCCTTGGGAACTCGATATGGGATAGATGTGAAATTAGGTGAGGATGACCGAGACCACGATGAGTTACAACGGATCCGAGATTTTCATACAAAAACAACTGATTTTTTTCAAGATTTTCTCAATAAACCTTCTGGAGATATAGTCAGAGAATATCTGAAGAATAGAGATATATCAAAAAATACTATTGAGGAATTTCAATTAGGTTTTGCACCAAATTCATGGGACAAACTTTTAAAATTCGCCAGAGAGATTGGAATTCCTGGAGAAATAATGAAAAAATCGGGGCTATTTATTCGTACAGAAAAAGGTGAGTTTGATCGCTTCCGAAATCGGCTTATGTTTCCAATACATAATGCAGGAGGTCAAGTTATTGCCTTTGGTGGAAGAGCTATAAAAAGTGATGATCCAGCAAAATATATGAACTCTCCTGAAACGGTCTTGTATACAAAGAGTAGAGTTTTTTATGGATTGAATAAGACTCAAAAATCAATTCGTAAGGCGGGGGTTGCAGTTCTAGTGGAAGGATATATGGATTTTTTACAATTATATCAGGCAGGGATAGATAACGTAATTGCAGTCGCGGGGACTGCTTTTACAGAATCACATGTTCAGCAGGCGAGAAAACTAGCTCGAAAAATGGTTTTAATGTATGACGGAGATAGTGCAGGAAAAAATGCAGCCGTCAGGGCAGGCTATATGTTGTTAAAAGGAGGGGTAGAGCCATTAATTGTAAATGTTCCAGATAATTTAGATCCAGATGACTGGATCAGGCGGGATGGCTTAGAAAGAATAGAGGAACAAATTGAATCAGCGCAGACATTAATAAAATTTCATATTCAAATGTCAGGGGCAGAGAAGATGTCTCCTTCAGAAAGATCTGATTTTATTAAAGAAATAATTGTTCAAGTTTCAAGAATTCAAGATAATATTTTTAGAAATGAAATAGTACGATCGGTTTCTGATGAAATGAATATTGATGAACAAATATTGTTAAGATCAACCGGAAAAGAAATCATAAAAAAGAGAAAACGCCAGCCAGAGAATGTTTCCGAGCATAAAAATATTCAATTTTCATCTCAAGGAGAAAAAGCTCAGTTAGAATTAGTAAAACTTTTAGCAGGAGATGATTTGAGTGTTCGCCAAAAAATACGTGAAAAAGTAAGTCTGGATATTTTTAGTGATCCGTTATTAGAAAAATTAGCAGGTTTCTTTTTCAGTCATTATGAAAAGATTGATTTCGGGTCAGTTCTGGGCAACTTTGAATCTAAAGAGGAGAGGGAAATAGTTGCAGGTTTATTACTTGAATTAACACCACCGGAAGAAATTGATAGAACTATTAGTGAATGTATAAATTCATTGAAAGCAGGTCCAATTCGGGAAAAAATTGAAAATGCAAGAATGAGATTGCGAGAAAAAGAAAAGACAAAAGAAGATGTTTCTGATATACTGTTAGAAATAACAGAATTACGAAATGAACTTAAATCTCTAACAATGGGAAATGTTTAACATAGATAAAGTCAAAGAATAAATCTATGCCAACGTATGATTATAGATGTTGTTCATATGGGGAAAGTTTTATTAAGAGGTGATAAAATGAATATCCGTTTAGGAAGCTTAATTGTATTAATATTTAATTAGTTTTTTGATTTTATTGCGCACCTGATTACGTAATTCATCCAGAGATAGATTTTTATAATCTTCTGAAATTATAGGGTTACCAAACGTTAAAGTAAGTACCCCTGGTTTAATCCTCCAGTCGGGCTTGCTTTTTGCTTTAAATGCTCCTGACAGACCTACGGGGATTATGGTAATCCCTGTATTTTTTGCTAAATGAAACGGTCCTTTTTTAAATCCCCCTAGCTCACCAGTTAAAGAGCGAGTCCCCTCGGGGGAGATAAGAAATGAAACCCCTTTTTTTATTGATTGTTCAGCCAAATCAAGACTATGAATAGCCTCTTTAAGCTTTTTACGTTTAATAGGAATAACACCATAACGCTTAACAATCCATCCCCAGATCGGCCAGGAAAATTGTTTATTTGCACCCACGGCTGTTACATAATGAGATATTGAAGCTACAATCATAAAACCGTCAAACATTGAAGCATGGTTAAATAAATACAAATATGGTTGGTTTTCTTTTTTGGGAGTAGTACCCTTTATTTTTAACCATTGTCCACCGAAAAATAAAACTGTTCTGCACAAAGGTTTTGCAAATGGGGATAATTTTTTATGAGGGATAATTAAACCAATGAGAAAATAAAATAAAACTAAAATTAAAAATACTGCAGAAGCAACAGGCCACATCACGATGGAAAAAACAGCTTTAAACATTTAGTTATTTTTTAATAAACAGAATAATTTATGATTCGCTTTAGGAAAAGCATATTGTGATATTTCATCCGTTTTTATCCATCTGAACGGTTGATTAGTTTTTATTCTGTTAATATTTTTTATTCTGCAATTAAATCCGGAAAGATGGATACCAAAATGACTATATTTATGATGTATACTACCCAATAGTGTTAAATCAGATACATTTAAATTATATTTGTTCTTTAACATATTTATTAATTGATTTTGTTTTTTCTCTTTTATTTGAATTTTACCTCCTGGTAATTCCCATAAATTAGTTAAATGTGAATATCCATATCTTTTTAGAATCAAAAAGGAATCATTGCTCCAGATTATTCCAGTTAACACTTCATACCAAGGGACAGGAGATTTTGGCTTGCTAATAGGATATGATTCTGGGTTATCAACACCAAAGCCTTTGCAGTTAACTGAAATTGGGCATTGATTGCACAATGGATTTTTGGGACGGCAAATTTGATTCCCTAATTCCATTAACGCTTGATTAAAAGTGCCGGGATCATTTTGATCTATCCATTTGGATAGTTTGGAAAGTATTTTCTTTTTATTAAAAGATGTAAAATGACGTACTCCCAACATTCTGCACATTACCCTTTTAACATTACCATCCAATACAGGATAATTTTCAGAAAAAGAAATTGAATAAACAGCAGCAGCAGTATACTCTCCTACACCAGGAAGAGATTTAAATTCTTCAATTTTTTTGGGAAGGGTAGAATAATAATTCTTAACAATTATGTTAACTGCTTTATGAAAATTTTTACATCGATTATAATATCCCAATCCTTCCCAGAATTTTAAAAGGCTATCCAATTCTGCGTGAGCTACTGATTCAAAGCTTGGGAAGTTTTCAATCCATTTTTTATAATATGGGATTACAGTTTTTACCTGCGTTTGTTGCAGCATTACTTCTGAAAGCCATATTTTATAAGGATCTTTTGTCTCTCTCCATGGCATATATCTTTTATTTTTTCTATACCACTCTATTAGACCAATCGAAATATTATTTGTAGCATACATATATTAAACAGAATTGTTATATTTTAATAATACCCAATGAAATGATAGAAGGGATTCTTTTATATCTTCCCTCTTTTCAAATGGGATTAGATTAAAAATGTCTTCCCCAACATTATCTAATTTTTTTTCAATTTCTTCAGAGACCAATTCTCCTTTTTCTGTTAGAGAAACCAAAGTAATTCTTTTATCATTAATATCTTTTTTTCTGCTAATCAATCCCAATTTTATAAGTCCACCAATTAATCGGGTAGCTGTGCTGTTATCAACTCCTACTCTATCTGATAAAGATGTCATATCCATACCATCATGAGGGATCGAAGATAAAATAAGAATTTGAGACAATGTATATTTTTTGCCTCTAATCTTTTTCCTAAATACAGTTAGCAAGCTTAGTAAATATTGCTTTATTATTTCGCCACATTCCATATTTGTAAATTACAAATAAATATTTTAAAAAAAGGAAAAGATTTTTTTATTTTGGAAGAGACCATAATCTTTCGCAATGCTCATCATAAAGAGAAAGCAAAAACTCTTTCTCCTTTCTATTTAAGTTACCGTGACCGATTATTCCCCAGTGGTCCATTTTAACTGTAGGTAATACATACCATTGTCCGGGGATTAGAGGCTCATTTTGATGATAATTTGCTAATGGATCCGGTCCATTTAATCCTGTTGTTGGACCATTTTGTGAGATTGTATTGACTACCCCATCATTTTCAAACCATAGTGAATCAGTGATTGTTCCATCTTCAAATCGGACTATTTGAGATCCGATAAGTTTTGATTTTATGCGAAGGAACAAAGATGTATTTTTATCTGGTTTATGTTTATCTGTTTTTTTTTCTTTATGTGTTGTGCTAGTTGAAAAAGAAAAATAATATACGTTTTGCTGAGCTATCAATTTAGTATTTAGTGCTTGTGCTCCATCAAGACCAAGTTCCCAGGAACATATGTTTTTAGTATTCCAAGAAGGGTGATTTCGCAATCGATTAAAATAACTCAACCAGGACTCTTTATCTTTTCGTGAAAATCCCCAATGTTGTAGATCAAAATCATAAAAATCACTTTGAACAACAGCTCCCAGAATAATAAAATTTTGCAGAAAAGGAACTGATTTTATTACTATATCTGATAAAGTAGTTCCATTATGAGGCGTTGATATCGATGTAATTGATTTTATCCATCCCGAATTATCTGAGTTTAAAAGTTTGCTCTCTTCTAAAACATTATGAGTTGAATCTATAAAAAAAAGATTATTTAATTGATAGGAAAGCATTCTAATTGTTTGTCCACCCATACTATGTCCTATAAAGTGCAATGGATTGCTTTCATTCCATTGCGGATAAAGTCCTATATAATGTTTGTTATGAGGTTTTTGAATTATTCCCCAGGTATCTGCATGTTTTTTACCGTAATCAACTTGTCCTCCCTTAAGCTGATGAAATATCTCTATAGATCGTTCCCAGTTGCTTGAGACAGGCCCCACAGAAACTGTAAACACATCATATCATAATGATACTAAATATTTTTCAAGATCTAATTCGCCCCCCCAATATGGATATCCTCCCATTTAATCAGGGCCACAACCAATA
>CAZNQF010000058.1:0-3744 GCA_964575125.1 uncultured bacterium | reverse complement strand
TCATTCGTTCCCCTTCCCTTAAAACCATGGACTAATACAATAGGATATTTATTTAATCCATATATTGTAGATATAAAAGGTAAAAAATAAATAATTGATGTAAATAATAATTTTATCACATCGGGAAAAAATTGTTTTTTTCATAACCGGAGATAACAATATCATCTTTAAATGGGTAAGTAAAACAGTTAAAAGCAAGGGATATCCTTTGCTCATCGCTTTTGTTTTTTGTTACAAAATGGTTTAGTTTCGAAGGGAATAAAACTAATTTTCCTGTTTTAGCTTTTAATTCAAATATTTCAGATCTCTCAGATTTAAAATTAAGGTTTCCACTATTTTTTGGTATTTGTAAATAAAACACACCTGAAACTTTAGATTTTTTTTTATGATTATGAACTCCTGTCGATTCGCCAGGATTGGCAATGTTAAACCAGTATTCATTAAAGCTAAATCCAAACAACTCATGAGGGATGATAAATGATTCTTCATAAATGTTTTTTGCTATTGCAAGCGATTCAGATAATATAGGTAGCACTGATGGTACAAGGTTAGGTTGTAAATAAATATTTTCCCAACGTTTACAAATAAAATGAGAGTATAAATAGTGAGATTTATGAAGAAATAATTCATTCAGAATGTTATCAATATTTATTTTTTTATTATTTAATTTTATTGAAAAAATATTATTACCGTAAAAGGAGTATTTATCAATATTTTTCATTTATTTTTTTCCAAAGCAGCATAACTCTGCCAGAACTGAATTGCGCTGGCCCATTCTTCAGAAGTGTATTTTGCAGAAGTCCCCCCTTGTTATTCCAATTGATTCCTCATCATAGTTACAGGTCCCATAGGGAATAAATCTATCCCTTCCGGGATAGCATGAATACTGATTAATTCCCATTCAGCCATTGTAGAATGTTCATTATTCTCAGCCAACACATCGTGATGATAAAGTATGAATTCTACTTTTCCTGCCTTCAACGGTTTTCCGTTCAATGCTCTAATCTGAATATAGGGTTCTTCATTATCTCTTCTGAAAACCCGTTTAGCTTTTAATTTGGTATCAGCTGTTATTTTGACGAAGGGACAAATAAATTTTTTTGCATATTTATTGTCCGCTTCTACGATTATAACTCCTTTGCGATATCCTTCCTTGTAAAATCCATTTTTCATACGCTTTTCGGCATGTTCTGCTATATTTTCAAATGATAATTGTTGAGCGTATGTTTTGCCTGAGCCCGTTACCTGACGTCTAACAAAATCATTCACGGCTACTTTTTTAATTTTTTGGGAATTTTCCATTATTAATCAGACATATCTTTTAACCGTTTTTTATATCTTATGTACCCTAAGACAACAACAATCGCTAAAATGAACCAAAGACTAATTTTCATTACATTTAGAAAAAATTTATAAAGTTGGTATGTTTGAAAACTTAAGCATAATCAATACAAAATTTAGTTTAATTAAGTAAATATTAATAAAAAATACTCTTTTAATTTTATGGTAGAATTTCCATTAAATTTATTGTGAATATATGATTAAGAATGTACTTAATAAGTAATTCGTATGTTTTTAACAAACAGACTTTTTATCCTTCACATTTTATTTTAATGGACTTAACTATTTTGGAGTTTTTATGATTCAAATAATTATATTTTCTTTTTTTATAATCCAGGGAGCCCACCTTTTCGGAATATCAAATTCAGTAAATTTGGAGCCAGGGAAGGGAACCTATGATCGTTCATTTTTTCAAATGAATGAATATAAACATAACATTCTTTCACCGGATTCGCTCTGGGGTTTTTCTGTAGGCTCAAGAGCAGCGGAGCATGATGAGATTATTTCCTATTTTGAATATTTAGATGAAAAACTTCCAAATGTAATGTTGTTTGAATACGGAAAATCCTATGAGGGTAGAGAATTGGTTTATCTAGTTATTTCTAGTGAAAAAAATATAGGCCGACTGGATACAATTCGTAACAATATTAATAAACTTTCTGACCCTAGAAAACTTGATAGTTCACTTGAAACTAAAAATATTATTGACAATACACCTGCAATCGCTTGGATGGCCTACTCTATTCATGGAGATGAGCTTTCGGGGGCCGATGCTGGGGTTCAATTAGCATATCAGCTTGCAGCGGGAACTGATTCTTTTTCCAAATTAATTCGAGATTCACTCATCGTGTGCATTGATCCGTTACAAAATCCAGATGGTCGAACTAGATTTTTAGGTCAAATGACACAATGGAATGGGGTAATGATAAATTATGATACTCAAAGTACACACCATCAGGGTAGTTGGCCCTGGGGAAGAGGTAACCACTATTTATTTGATTTGAATCGTGATTGGTTTACACATGTTCATCCCGAGACGAAGAGCAAGGTATCTGCAATCTTAGATTGGCATCCACAGCTACTTGTTGATGGGCATGAAATGGGACCTTTGGATACATATTTATTTAACCCTCCCAGAGAGCCTTTCAACCCACATATGCCTGAGATGATATATAAGTGGTGGAAAATAATGAGTTTAGAACACTCAGCTGCTTTCGATCTAAACGGTTGGAATTATTATACTCGAGAATGGAACGAGGAGTTTTTTCCCGGATATGGAAGTTCTTGGGCTATTTATCTTGGAGCAGTTGGTTTACTTTATGAGCAAGCTGGAGTGGATGGATCACAAGTACTTCAAAAGGATGGTACCGTTCTCACATTCAGAGAGTCAGTTCATCATCAATTTATTAGTTCAATCGCGAACCTGCTTACCGCTGCTGACAATCGAAAGGATTTATTGAGAGATTTTTACAGCGAAAAATATAAATCTGTTTATTCAAAGTCAAATAGATTAAAAGCTTTTATATTTCCAAAGGGGGATAATAAATCAATTGAACATCAATTTGTAGAAACTCTTCAAAGGCAAGGGATTGAGGTAGACAAAACATCCAAAATTGAGAAGCTAAGAAGAGCAAGAAGATTTGATGGAAAGATTGAAATGAATACAACTATCCCAAAGGGATCAATGTTGGTTCGGCTAGACCAGCCCAACCATGCTTTGATAAATGCTATCCTTAGCTTTGATTTAAGAATAGAAAATTCATTTTTAGAATCAGAGAAAAAACAACGTTTAAAAAATCAAGGAAGCAGACTTTATGAAGCTACCGCATGGTCGTTACCAATTGCATATGGTTTAGATGGATATTATACCGAGGATCTTCCTCCTATTGTAACTTCAAATTATATTATTAATTCATTGCCTGGCATTGTTTATAACCCTGGAGCTTCTTTTGGATACATTATTCCAAACAGAGATCAAATCAGCTTTAATATTCTAAGCGTACTTATGGGAAATCAGTTAAAGGTATGGGTGGCAAAAAAAGATTTTTCGATAAATGGACATGACTTTTCTTCAGGCTCATATATTTTGAAATTAAATGCCAATCCTGTATTAACAGTTGATTTTCTTAGAGGAATAGCTATGGAATATGGTGTAGATATTTATGGAATTAATACGGGTTTATCTGAGTCCGGTCCTGATTTGGGCGGAGGAGAGTTTGTCCTATTAAATTCTCCATCCATTGCACTGGTAGGTGGGTCCCCAACATCATACTACAGCTTTGGAGCAGTTTGGCACCTATTGGATACTCGTTTGAATTTTCCGTTTTCTATTATAGAGGCAGGAAAATTTGGAAGTACGGATTTAAGAAAATATAATTTAGTTTTTTTGCCATCTGCTTGGGG
>CAZNQF010000057.1:8995-10940 GCA_964575125.1 uncultured bacterium | reverse complement strand
GTATGCAAAATTGTTATATGCTTGCGCATCATTGAGATTCGTTTCTATTAAAACTGTATATAAACTATCAGATTTTTCCCAATTTTTAATTGAATCATACAGAATCGCCAAATTGTGCATAATATTTCTATTCGACGGATTTAATGATAATGCCCTTTCATAAAATGGAATTGCTGAAATCTTTTGTTCAGATTGATATATTGATAATCCTGTTAAATATTGAATCGTAAAGTTAGATTTGAATTTATCTGTCACCGGTCTAAGAATATCGATTGCTTTTTTCCATTGTCCTTGATTTAAATACAATAATGCCAAATCTGTAAAACCAAGGGGATTATCAGGATTACTAAGCCATAGTTTTTTTGCACGTTCTTCTGCACGAGCGTAATTTCCCTTTCCTTCATAAATCAGTGTTAAATAATGTAACGATTGTGGGTTTGATGGATCTTTTTTCAAATTTAGCTCAAAAATATTGATTGAAGAGTCAGGCTGTTCGTTCTTAAAATAAAGGATTCCCAGCTGATTCAATAGTTCAGATGATTGACCTTTGAGCTTTATCATTTTTTTTAGTGCCCATATGGTTTTATCTTTATTGCCGAATGCATGTGAGATATTTATCATGTTTTCAATGTAACGATCATTTGTTGGATAAAGTGTTATTAACTGACTTAATAAACTTAGTGTAAGGGACTCACTTTTTAACTTTAATGCCAACTCCGCTGCATGTTCTAAAAAAACGGGTTGATATGAATCAACTTTATGAGCTTTTTGGTAATACTCAATTGATTTTTGATAATTGTTTTGTAATCTTGCAAGCTCAGCCAATGATATAATATATTTTACTGAATCAGGGTTTTGTTCAGATAATTGATGTAAAATATCTTCTGCTTTTTTGACTTGCTTTAGTGCAATGTATCGTTTTGCTATCAATTCCTGAATTTCCATATCATTCGGTTGATCTAACATTGCAGTTGTCATATGTGAAAATGATAGCTCAGTTTTTTTTAGCATCCAGTAACAATCTGCAAGTGCTAGATGGATTGAGCTAACGTTTGAATCATATAATAGTGCGTGTTGAAATTCTACAATTGCCATTGCATAATTACCCAAATTCATATTTAGTTGCCCTTCCATAAAGTATCGCAAATGCTTCAGGATCAGGTTGTTCAGATACATTTGATTTATTAATTAATTTGGGAGTCGAGGTTGAACATGCTCCTAAAAAAAATAATAATATTAGGGAATTAGTTTGCCAGCTCTTCATTTGTAGAACCTTATATCAGATAGAACAAATTTATGATGATACTGATAAATTTTTATTTGAGATACAAACCATATTACCTCCTTGATTTTTTGCTTCATATAATGATTCATCAGCAATTTGTATCAAGGACTCCTTCTTTGTTGAATTCTTAGGAAACTCAGACATCCCTGCACTTATTGTCATGCGAACTTTCACGTCATTGAAATCAAAATCAAAGTCAGCAACATTTTTTACCATTCTTTCAGCAACATGTCTAGATTTTATCGAATCGGTATCAACCAATATTACAACAAATTCTTCCCCTCCGTATCGTGCTACAATATCTATATTTCTAACACTATTCTTCAATATTTGTGCAGTTGATTTAATAACATAATCTCCATAAGGATGTCCATATGTATCATTAATTCTTTTAAATTTATCCAAATCAAACATAATAATACATAAACTTTGATTGGAACGATTACTTCTATTTACTTCTTCTTCCATTCTATCATTAAATGCTTTTCTATTTAATACTCCCGTTAGTCCGTCATGAATTGAAGAATTATGGATTTTTTGAAATTCCTTCAACCAAGATAAAATATAGCCTAAAGTTGAAGATAATAGTTCAAGAAGCTTCTGGTCAGAATCATCAAACGGTTTTGAGTTCAATCTTTCCATCCCTATTGTTCCTTGAAC
>CAZNQF010000057.1:0-8973 GCA_964575125.1 uncultured bacterium | reverse complement strand
AGGCGTTATAAGTACAGAATAAAAATCATATTCCTTATCAGATGATTCGTTAAACCTATATACCTCTGTATAATCTTCTCTCCATTTTTTTGATCTTATACTTTCATCTCTCAGAATTACTCTGCCATGCAGGGAGTCTTGGATATTATATTCCAACCCCGTATTTATATCGTCCTTTATCCCATCAGTACATTTTATTTGAGCTTTATTTTCCTCAACCAAAAATGAAATAGTTAATTTATCATAAGTAAAAAATCTATGACAAAGGCCTTCCACTAACTCATAAATATCCTCCTCCTTTGAATACATATCAACTGAATTATATAATTTATTAATATGGGAATTATAATAATTATCTGTAAGCAATGATTCGATTTTATCTATTTTAGACATTCCCATAGTTAAAAAATCTGCATTATATTTAATAATATTTTGGTCTCTTCCACTAATGTTACTAAAATGATCGGTATAGACCAAAATAAACCCAACGGGGTGATCTTTATAGCTTATTCTTGTTCCTATTATACACTCGCTTCCAGACCATTTATTATCTGAAATTAGTTTATCAAATGAATCTGTATACTCATTTTGTTTGCAAACTATACTCTCATCCAAAGAAAATAGTTTTTCCGCTAATTTTAAATTTTCCGGTATACCTTCATTATATTTTTTTGATGAGCCTAATTGAAGAACAAATTCCTGATTTTCTGAATGTAGAATATAAATAGCTGATTCATAATCATTATTTAAAGCTTTTATTGATGTACACACTGTTTTGACAATTTCACTAAATTGTGTTTGTAATCCTTCATCCATATCTTTTTCAATGAATGACTGCATACGATTTTCTATGTTTTTATTTTCCATATTATTTTTACTAGTGTTTTTAATATATGAGTAGGATATTAAACCCAATAAAATTATTAGCCCAATGATAAAAATAATTATTTGCATTACGATAAATTCAAGATTTCCAGTTTATTTAAGATATAACATATGAGTCTTTTTCCGAAAAATTAGTAAAAAAAATAAAAAAACCCCGCATGAAAACTACTATATTCAGCGGGGAATTTAAAAGAGTGTTTATTATTATTTATTGATCTTTTACAAAGGTAGCATTATTATCTATAGAAGTTGGTTTCCTTATTGATTTATCTTTCACATTGCTTGAATCAAGTTCATCCTTTTTACCTGATGTGGAAAACTGATCACTAGTTTTTGAAGGGGTTAATAGTGGGAGTGTATTTGGTTTCTGTAGTACAACCTGTTGAGAATTATTTAGGGGAAACATTATTTGTCCATCATTTTTTTGTGGTAATAATTGGAATCCCATCCAAATAAACCCTAAAAAAGAAACCGAAAACAATCCCGCATAAACCGGAGAAAAACCAAAATAGGATTTTCCCATATCTGCTGATTTCTCAGGTCTATTTTTTTTAAGTTCAATTTTTTTATTTAATCCATCCATAAAGGTCTTCGAAACTGTAACAGGAGTTAATGAGGTCATCGCATTCATAGTATTTCTTACTAGTTCCACTTGATTCTTACTGTCTGGATTTGAATTAAAAAACTCTTCAAATTCCTTTCTTTTTTTGATGGTTATATTATTTTCTATATAATCTGATATCAGATCTTCAAATTGATAACGATTCATCTATAAGCATTACTCCTTTTATCTATAATCTTTTAGCATTTGTTGTAATTGTAACCTTGCTCTGTTTATCCTTGATTTCACTGTTCCAAGGGGGACTTTGACGATTTTACTGATTTCTTCATAAGAAAGTTCCTGAATATCTCTTAAAATTACCACTGTTCTAAAATGGACAGGTAATTGCAAAATAGCTTTTTGAATATCTCTCTCAGCATATTCACCCTGAATAATTTCTTCAGATGCTAAGTCTTTTGAGGGAATTTCATATTTTCTGTCCTCGGTACTCATATGACTTAAAATAGTTTCCTTTCTTCTCTTACGCTTTCTTAGTTCAGTTTTTGCAAGATTTCCTGCGACCGTATAAATCCAAGTTGAAAACTTGGCTATTTGTTTATAATAATGTTTATGGGTATATACTTTTAACATTGTATCCTGTACAATATCTTCAGATAGATCTAAATCACCTAAAAACCGATAAACAAATGAAATCAATCTATCCCTGTACCTTTTGACTAGTTCCACATAGGCATCTTCATTACCATTCTGGAAACTAGAAATTAATTCTTCATCAGTATATTGAAATTGTTTTTTCATTTTAACCGATTGTATAGAATAATAATTTGGTAAATATTGACTCATGACTAACGGACGTAGTTTTTAGTTTCCTATCATACGTAGTGAGAAGATGAATAATATTTTCAATTTCATTAACAGAATAATATTTTGCTCCAATAGGTATCCTTTTTTTGATATAGGGTGCTAATGGTATAGAACCAATCTTTGATAAAAAAGTTCCATTAGAAATTTTATAAAAATATAATCCAACAAAAAACGAAGTGAATAAATTCATAATTATTGAAAAATCAGGTGCAATTTCAAAGAACAATCTCCCTTTGGTTAGTGCATCTTTTATTTTTTTTCGAGCTATAACATCTAAAAATTCCCAATTTTGATAAGATTTAAGCCAGACAGCATTTTTTTTTATATTATGAGTTGTAACCGATTGGGAATCTTTTAAACCAATATAAATTTTATCCACTTCATTTGAAAGATGATATATTGAATCTCCAAATAAATGAACCATTTGTGTAACTACATCTCCCCCTACTTTCACATTTTTTTCTTTAAATAAAATTGTTGCCCATTTTTTTAAATCTGAATCAAAAGGTGTTCTCATATCAAGGGGTTTAACTAATTTTTCTATAGAAATTAAAAATTTTGTCTTTTTATAAAAATCGTCATTAATAATAATAAGAGTATTATTTAGATTTGGATGACTACAATAGGTTAAAAAATCTTTCTGTACTTTTCCTCTAAGCAAATGAGGATAAAATAAAATTAGTAGTTTTTTAGATGCAAATAGATCAGTTGTGTTCAAGATATCCATAAGTTGCCCTTTCTCCAATTCATCAGGCATCAATACAGATTTTAAAAACGACTCCCCCCTTTCTTTTATTTTTTTTTCTATCTTTTTAATACAATATCGATGCAAAAAATGTTCAGGACCTTTGAATAAATAAATTGGTTTTAATGCGCCGGTATTGAACTGACGTTCAATAGAGAATGGATCAAGTGCCATTTGTGTTTTTCCTATCTGATATACTCACAATAATTATAATAATAAATGCCAGAACAAAACTTGAGAAACGCTCGGTAACGGTTGAGCTAAGGATATCCATATTTGACCAAATAATTGTAGTTAAAAATCCCGTTATCAAGCCTGAGATTATCCCTTTCCTTGTGATTTTTTTCCACCACAAGGTCAATACAAGAGCAGGACCAAATGCTGAACCAAGTCCACTCCATGCGTAGCTAACAACACCGAAAATTTGTTTGCCTTGAACTTCAGAAAATATTGCAATTCCGAACGCAAATAACCCTAAAATCACTATTGTAATTCTGCTTAATATAACAAGAGAGTTCTGTGATAAGTTTTTTCCAATATATTGATGGACGAAATCTTCAGTAATAGCAGATGTTGATACCAAAAGTTGTGAGTCAGCCGTTGACATCATGGCTGCAACTGCGCCAGAAATAAAAAGTCCTGCTAAAATTGGATGGAGTAATGCAGATGCCAAAAGGGGCATCGCTTGTTCAGTATCAGTGTTTTGAAAAAAATCAGGTCCAAAATAAACAAGTGCAACCAAACCAATTAAAAATGCTCCGGTTATTCCCGGGATTGCCCAAGCAATAGCAATCTTTCTGGCAATTTTCACGTCTTCAGATTTTCTAATGGCCATATATCGAATTATTAAATGGGGTTGACCTAGATATCCCAATCCCCAACTCAAGCCACCTATGACAGTAACAAGCCCTGCAAGTCCGGTTTCTCCCATAAAAAATGAGGAATTGTTATTCCCATAAATTATATTTGCTTGAGCTAAACTATCTGAAATAGAGCGTTCTGAGCCCTGTATTTCAATAAATCCCGCGATAGGAAGAATAACCAGAGTTCCAATCATCAATACACCCTGCAAGAGATCGGTCCAGGCAACTGCAAAAAATCCACCCATTAATGTATAAAAGATTATAATAACTGCACCAATCGATATGCCATACTTCGGATCTAGGTCAAAAAGTGAATGCAGTACTTTTCCAGATGCATGAAATTGAGCTGACACATAGAACGTAAAGAAAAATGCAATAATAAATGCTGAAAATATTCGTATGATATTTGAGTGATCATCAAACCTACGATGTAGATATTCTGGGATGGTCAAAGCTCCATATTTTTCTGTTTCTTCTCTGAGCTTTCTCGCAATCAAACACCATGAAGCAATGATTCCAGCAATAATACCAATCACCGTCCATACTTCTCCTAATCCGACCGCAATAGCTGCCCCAGGAAGAGCCAATAACAACCACGCAGATTCACCGGATGCTCTCTCAGAAAATGCTGTGACCCATGGCCCCAGTTTCCTACCGGCTAAGAGGTAATCTTCTTGAGTTTTGTTAAATTTGAAGGTCCAAAGCCCAACACTCAATAAAAAGAGAAGATAAAAAATAAAAATTATTCCGATTGTATCCATTATAAAATTATTATTTAATAAAAATTAAATGTTATAAAAAATTCCACGCAATAAATCCGGTCAACAAACAGTAAAATCCAAACCAAAAAAACCGTCCTGATTTTAACCAGCTTAACAACCATTTTAAAGCAAATATTCCTACAATAAATGAACCTAGGAATCCTATAAACATCACATCCCATTTAATTGACTCTATTGAGTCTATATCAAATGCTGTAAGCAGTCCAGCTCCAAATATAACAGGGATTGAAAGGAGAAATGAAAATCGGGCAGATATTTCAGAAGATATCCCAATAGCAAGACCAGTACAGATGGTCATTCCTGACCTGGAGATACCAGGAATAATAGCAACCGCTTGTGAAAGTCCGATCAGAAATCCACCTAAATATGTAATCTTTTTACTATCTCCAGATAATCGTTTTGAAATGATTAATATAGCTCCGGTCAATGTTAAGGCAATTGCAACAAATTCAACTCTATCAAACATAATATCAATTTGATCCTTTAATAGAACACCTACAAAAACTGCAGGAAGCGTTCCAATAAATAACGTTATTAATTCTCTCTGGGTCTCATTAGATCTTAATGTTGTAAAAATTTCCAAAATATCTTCTCTAAATACAACTAAAATACTGCACAATGTTCCAAAATGAACCATAACCTCAAACTCATGACCGGGAATTGAAATGTTCATAAGATTCTGTCCCAGTACTAGGTGACCTGAACTACTTATTGGTAAAAATTCCGTAAAACCTTGAACAATTCCAAGGATAAGTGATTGAATCCAATCCATTATTTAATCTGACCAGCCCATCATTGCAATCATTTGTCCTTCAATCCCTTTATCCCTTCTATACGAAAAGAACATATCTTCCCTGCAAAATGTACATAAATTACAGTTATAAATCGTCTCGGATTTAACCCCCATAGATATTAGCTGATCAAAAACCATACCTTTTAAATCTACTCCGAACGACCCACGATTATTTGGCTCAACATATTTTGAAGGAAATTGTGACACAATATCATTTTTTATTTCAAAATGGTCTCTGCATATTGAGGGACCAATTAATGCCTGAATGTGAGATTGCTCTCCACCATTTTCAATCATTAGTTCAATACCATTTACCACAATTTCTCCAACTGTTCCTCGCCAACCTGAGTGAATCAGACCTGTTAGTCCTGTTTTACTTTCAAATAAAAACAGAGGAATACAATCAGCAATTTTGATTGATAAAACCAGATTTTTATTTCTGGTTATAAATCCATCAGCTTCCTGTGAGATTGATGCTTCATTTAAAAATTCAATATTATTTGAATGAATCTGGACCAGTTTACACAGTTCATTTTCTTTTAATGACAATCTTTCAACCAACTTGACTCGTACTTGGTCATCTTTTCCATTAAGGGAACGTAGAGAAATCCCTACTTTTAATCCGGAGCTATTAAAAAAACCGGAAAAGTTAAGATGGTCTTCCAAAAATTCTATTTTCAGGGATTTTCCGGAGTGTAAGTTGTCAGAGAGTCTGATAGGAAATGTCCAAGGGATTTGAACTGATCATCTTTGTATCTCAAAATACTTACAGCGTGATTCATAGATCCATCTTCAGGGAAAAAATATAAATGAGAGTGGGTTTCTAAAGTGTTCCCTAAATATCTGTTTTCTTCAGAATAATAATTCAACAAAAATAGTGCTGTATCATATCCATCAACAAATTCTGTATTACCCTTATAAAATTCTTCCATGCTAGAACTTTGTAAAGGTTTAAACATCGATGAGGTCAATAGAATTAAATTATTGAAATGAGGACCAATATTCTCCTTGTTCAATGTTTCAAGATCCAACCACCAATCGAGACCAATAATTTGGGTTTGAATATTGTACATAGGAAGCTGAGTCCCAATAATAGATAAATCCTCATGTGCAAGTGGCAAATACAAACCATCTATGGTTGATAGTAAAACTTTACTGGAATCACGTTTGGTCTTTAGAGGATTTTCCTCATCCTCATCTTCTTCAAAAAAATCGTCTGTGTCAATAGAAAACAGGGCATTAAGACTATCAAAATCCATCCCTAAAAATGGTTCAAATTCATTCTCCTCCGGAATTAAATCCCATGCCGTTTTACGAAGAGAAGAAAACTGACGCTTCATTGTTTTTGTTCCTGGTACATACCATTCGATAAAAATAGGATGTATTTCTTTTAGATCTAATTCTTCCAAAAAGGCATCTACACATAGACGACCCTCAGGACTTGATGGAGCAATAATAGCGATTGAGTCTAGGTCCAGATGTTCTATCATAAATTTAGCTGATAATCTACCTTTCTGTTTCAGAGAAGAATTTAATCTGATTGAATTTGATGAAATCTCTTTTATGTTATCATGTTCAAAATAGGGGAGAAAAATAGTTTTATTATCTGTAAACTTTGAGGAAATCGCTGCAAGAGTGAATTGTGAGGACAGAGGACCTATAATTGCAGATACATTGGAATAACTTGACAAATCTATAAGACTGTTCAGTGTCCCCGAAAGACTGCTCTCATTATCATAAATAACTAGAGAGTAATCTAACTCGGATTGAGAAAAAAATCCTTCCTGCAGACCATTGAAAAAACGATTACCCCTTTCTTCTGATTCCCCTGTTAAAGGCAAAACGACACCAATCTTATTTATAGACCGTTTCTCCTGTTTGACAGATTTAAGAATATCATTATATGTATTATAAAAAATTTCCGGTAAACTAAGAGGGTCAATACTATTCACAGATATACTTGCTTTTGATTTATTTCCATTGGCGGAGTGTGTGATAGCAGATGCCAAATGTAAAATATCGAGATGCTCAGAATCAATTTCCAGAAGTTGTATTGCTTCTATATCATGCATTGGCAGTCCTAAGGAAATAGTTTTCAAAATTCGTTTATCAATTTTAGTTTTTTTATCTGAATATTTTCGGGCATTTAAGTAATATTCCAGTGCCTTGGAATAGAATCCTTCATCTATATAGATATCACCTTCGACTGTTATAACATCACTTACATATCTGCTCTCACTAAATGAAATATGGAAATTGTTGAGCAATACCTTTGTTTTTGCCAAATGTCCCTGAGCATAAGCACATTTTATCTGTAAAAGCGATACAGAGCTCTGATATTCTCCCCACTCTTCCATAGTTCGCTTTGAAAGTATTTTTTCTGCGATGGCAAACCTATTTGAATTAAAATGACGCACAGCAATGTCTAACTCAGTTTTATGGTTTTTTAGGGCAAAAAGAAATTGAGTTGCTATTATTGCAACAGTAAGCGATTGAGTTATTTTGAGCTTGTTCATTAGATTCATTTTAGGGAGACTTTAATCCTTTAAATTACTAATGAATCAAATAACTATGGACAGGATAAAGTATATTATATTGAGGTGGGGAATAAAAAGATTTTGATTTCGCAGAGAAGATTTGAAAGGTTTGTCTATTGAATTATTTTAGTACAGATTGAAGGGTGTATCAGATTTAATAAAATTTCCGTCAATTAGAACTCCGTCTTGGTAGTTTCCTGACCAATATTTTTTCCCATCTTTATCATAGAATATACTATTGCCATTTTTTTCTCCACCCTCGTAACTCACTATACTTTTAATTTCACCATTGACATTGTAGTTAATAGCGTCACCACTTAATTTTCCATCTCTATAATTTTCTAACGTTATTTTATGGAAAATATTATAGTTTCCATAACCGTTGTAAATAAATTCACCATGTTCTTTTCCCTCTTGGTAGCTACCTGTATACCATATCTGTCCATCTTCAAGGTAAAAAATCCACTTTCCATCTTTCTTCCCATCTTTATAGTTTCCCTCTTCAATCTTCTGATCATGTATACAATAAGAAATCCACTTTCCATCTTTCTTTCCATCTCTATAGTTTCCCTCTTCATTTATCACTTCTTCAGGTCCACAACCAAAAGAGAAAGAAAGAAAAAGGACTACAACATAAACGATATAGCTACCGTTTTGCATGGTCTATTCACAGCTCTCTTTAACGGCAATCATTTCTTCTTCGCTATTAATACTAACAACTGTTCGGTCTTCCAAAACAATATCGACGGGATATTGAAGAGTTGGTTTTTCCTCTGAATCAGGATTGTCATCATACCAATCCTTTATATCTTGCCAACCTTCTCGATCATCACTTAGAACAGTATTACTCGAGCCATCTGGCATTATAAATGTCACAGGATAAATTAATTCTAAACACCTGAACTCAATGCAGTTTTTCTTTGCTTCATCCATTTCTTCTTC
>CAZNQF010000056.1:9099-11198 GCA_964575125.1 uncultured bacterium | reverse complement strand
GTGGAAGTTACTTTTTGGGCAAAAACATCACGAATCCCATTTCTAGTATCTGACCACGCAAAGATAACATCTCCATTTGGAGTGATATCTCCAGATCTTTGCCACTCTATGTGGACTCCCTGGCGAACAGGGACTCCATTGTTAATCCAATCAAATTGCGCATTTATCATTGCAGCTACAATTTGAAACAATACAATTATTTTCATTTTATTCATTTTTTTACCTTTCTATTTCAAAAATATCAATTCCGTCCTCAGTCGCAACGAAGACCCGATTATTATTTACCTTAATTTTATTTGCGTAGCTTGTGCTAATTTTTCCAAGAAATAATGGTACACCATTACCACCCCACTCATAAATTAGTATACCATCATGGCCGCACGCTAGGGCTAACAGTTCATTGTCATAGTGAACGCCATAGACAGAATAACCTTCGGCAATAGAAAAATTATTTATAAGCTCTCCCTGCTCTCCTATTGATTGCATTACACAACCGTTACTCGTAGAAAGTCACGCAAATATGGTGTTCTCAAAAGAATATACAGATTTGACTTCTCCGGGAGTATCAAATGAAGAAAAAATTGACGGTATAAAACCTCCGGCAGGTTCAAACTCTCCCCCCAATCCATCCTCGGGTATCCATGGCCCCGGTGAGGGTGGAGTTGTACAATATTCTCTGTCATCATTATAACTTCCCGTTGGGACAAATTCTTCAATTACAGTTCCATTTTCATCAATACAAATATTTTCATCTATTTGCTTTAAGATGTTTACGCCAAGCTCACCATTTGAAACTGATAATAGACCTCCTGAAAAGTAAATTTCGGTCGGCAATATCGAAAAATTGTAGGTGTACTCACATGCAGGGACACCGCTATTTGTAAAAACATCATCGGGATTAATATCGGTGAGATTTTTCCATACAATTGAAGTAGAATACTGGTCATACTCTCCTACAGTTCCGCCTGTGTCAGCTTGAGCGGCATTATGTTTGACAAGAGAAATAATATTAATTTCTTCGTCCCTTTCATCAATGGCGGTGCTAAGCCAGACCCCGTTATAACAATCTTCAACCCAATTATCAAGATAAGGTGTACCATTTAATTTGTGAATCCATATTTTATCGTATCTATCAACTGCAAATACTAAATCATGCATAGATGAATATAAAATCTGTTCAACTCTATTATCCCCAGCAGTTGGATCTAGATCGGTACCATGATATAGTGTGTCAAGGGATTGATTTTGAGCGTCAACAGAAAAAACAAAAAATCCATTATAATTTGCGGCTGCTACCAAAACAGAGTCCGATATATCTAAATCTAAACAATCTCCCCCCACATCAAATGTTCCCCAGTGATGAAAGCTCAACTGATCTTCATTCAAAATAGGATCTATTGGTTTTCTGCATGAGAAAAACATAATAAAAAGAAATAAAAATGTGATTTTATTTTTCATGGATTTAATAAAATATATCAAACACAAAATCATAGGAAAACTGAAAAATAACAACATGGGTAGAAAAATCTTTTACATCTTCCACCCAATAAAATTCTCCGTTTGGATTTGAGCCTGCATCCCTATCTCTGTATTGATAGGTGATGGTCAAACCAATATCATTGTTAAACTTAAATTTACTCCAAAGTTTTATTGAAGACTCAAGATAAAATTTCCAATCATCAATATTAGATTGTTTGGAATCTAAATCATATAACCGTTGCTGAACAGATAAAGAAAAACCTGATTTCTTGAGAAAGGATCTATTATACATTTTTTTTGAAAATCCCAATTTTATTTTATCAAATAAATAGGAGCGGTCAACATATGAAGAACTCAGGCCAGAGTTGAATGATTCATTTATACTTTTTCCATGATAGAGTGATACATAATAATTTATATTTTGAAATAGCTTACTATGAAATTCAAAATTTACTAAAGATTTCTGTTGATCAAATTCTGTAAAGTGAGCGTTGTAATATTCAGTTGAGCTCCTTGTTTTAAATCTTACCCAAGAATTCTTACTAACTGGAAAAGAATAAGAAAAAAATATTCCTTCACTAAAAAAGAATGGAGTACCTTTTACTACTGGAGATATGATT
>CAZNQF010000056.1:8377-9089 GCA_964575125.1 uncultured bacterium | reverse complement strand
AAACCATCATTTAGATCAATGTCTTCGAAATATCTTACGAAATATTTTGGAGTGTAGTCATAACCAATTTTAAACCAATTATATGCACCTATGTGGTGCTCATATATCAATGAATAAATAGAATATGATTTGTCAGAAAGTTGACCAAATGTATAATTTGAAAAATTAAATTTAAAATTTGTCTCATGTTCGCTTGAAAGAACGGGACTGTATAAAAAACTCATTTTTATTTTTGTAAACTCACTGTCAAAAGATCTAAATCCTGGAATTGACCCATAATAATTTCCAAGACTATTTATTGAAGAATCAGAGAATTATAAAAAATTAGAATCATATCCTAGAATTATCGATGAATTAAAATTTATGGGAGACAGCAATCTATTCCGAATGGATTGTGCCGATAGTTGACTAAAACACAAAATGGTCAAAAGAAAAAGGTGGTTAAATTTCATATTTCATTGCTCTTATATAGACAGATCTATTTTCATCCAATAATTCAAATGAATAGCTACCTGTTTCCAACTCTATTTCAAGGATATTTGGTTCGCCGACATACAGTGGATTTTCATTTAATAACAAATTTTTAGATGATTGCTCTGATTGAATAACAAATGTTTTTAACAGTTCTCCATCCTTAATCAGCCCTAACCGATAATTTTGTGTATTGGACTTATCATCAAAATATTTTAATCTACTAATTGCTTTTATTCGT
>CAZNQF010000056.1:6968-8367 GCA_964575125.1 uncultured bacterium | reverse complement strand
ATTACAAGATCATGAGGAGGGAACTCTTGTTGGATATTTAAATCTACAAATTTCTTTTATTAGGGAGCTTTCACTTAATGAAAATCTCATTTGATTTGAAGAATCTAATCGTAAATATCTAACTTTTTTTTCACCAAAATTAATAAAAAACAGGGGGGTTTCTGATTCGGGTGAAATAAATTTTCCTTTACCTTTATCCCTTTTGTAGGGATGTATAACCGTCCGAATTAGAACGGGTCTGCTTGAATCGGTAAGTGGAATTAGCTCTAAATTATGTTTTCCAGGTGGGACAAAGATTTCTTGTATGCCCGCGCTGGAATATCCATGACGTTTGTGTTCAGAAGATTTTATTTTAGAATAAATTCTTTTATTAAAACTTGCATTGACGGTGTCTTTATAATCAATAACTGCTCTATAGACAAAGGAATGAACTTTATTAAAACGGGAAGGAATCGCCTTACGTGAATAAATTTTAATTGAGTCTGGACCATATACCGTATAGGTTAGGTTTGATTTATACAAGGTATAATATTCAACTCTTTTTTCACCAACAAATAGAATTTCTCTTTTATGTATCTCATTTGGAAATGTTACTTTCCCAAATAAGGTCCCTACTAGGCAAATGAGGATAAAAAATTTAAAGTATAGATTCTGGTTCATAAGAGTCTCTTTGATGAACAATTTGATTGTGAGAATAAATAGATACTGCAATTAAACTTCCTAACGAAATAACTAAGGAAATCATAGTAATAACAAAGTTATAAGAAATTATTGTAAAAAGTTTACCTATTCCAAGTGGAGGGATTGGAACCGGTGCAAATTTTAAACCATATGTAGCACATAGCTCACGAATATTAAGGATATGAATAGCGGGAACTCCTAACGAAGAAAATTCCGAGAGCACACTGTTACCACTAAAAAGATTCATATCTGAAGGAAAAGACAGCCCTGGCTTGATCTCTCTCGCCTCATCTAAAGTACCTATACTTGCGGCTCCTCCTCCTACATTTATATAGGCAGCATAATCTTTAAGTGGACTATAATTATTATAAATTTCTAGTCTTGATTGGATACTCTCACTTAATCTGTCTACATCTATGAAAATGGGAATATCAGTTTCGCTAACAGTTTTTTGTATGATGTTTCTCCCTAGGGGACTTAGCCCGCCTCCAATATCGCTTTTACCTCCAAAAGAGGCGGCGATTGATGTACTATCAAACACTTTTTTGTTTACCAAAATATCTTGCATATTTATCCATGTAAAATCTGGGTCCGTCGCGCCCCAGTGAGATGACCCCACAGAGCTAATTATAAACGGTGTAATACCCATTACCTTACAAGCGCTCAAGACTGCTATGTTTGCTCCTGGCATAGAGCCCGTCATTGCAATTGCAACCCT
>CAZNQF010000056.1:4232-6878 GCA_964575125.1 uncultured bacterium | reverse complement strand
GTCTCCATTTTTCAGGTCTGCTTCTAAAAAAATCTCAACTATCATCGCTGCAAAGTTTGGATTTAGCGTTGACAGCTTACTATCTAAATCACCTTCTCCTGTTGAAATATGACTGAATTTGGGTCCCACCAAACCTGTTTCATTTGGATCATTTATTGCATCAAGAAATATTGGTTTATCTCCGTAGTAGGAAGATTTTAATGTTTCCATAGAAGTTTTCATTAAGCTTGCTGCTTCAATTTTTATATCATATCCTGGTGCATTCATTTTTCCTGTAGAACGACTTGCCCAAACAAACAAAATAAGATTTAAGCAAGCTAGTGAAATCAATATACTTGTTTTTTGGATAGCAGGTTTAAACATTTGGTGTTTCCAATCCCATAGCCATTAAAAAAAGCTGTACAATTGTAGCGGTTATTAGCACAACACTGAGTGTACGAACAACACCCTGTCGGTCCATCCAACTTGCAATAAGCCCTGGTATAATATTTCCAATTACAGAAATATCTAAATTTGATGCAGGAAATCTAAAATAAATCTTTGATAAATATCCGAGAAAAAAACCCAATAAAAGGCATAGCACAAGCCTCCTTTTACCATAGATCATTATATATTTTGATAGAAACCAAATAATAACAAATACCAGAATACTGACAAAAAATGTAGCTATAACTCGAATAGGATCATGAAGATATAGCGCGATATAACCTGGAACAATTACACCTCCAGCAGTCACCCCCACAGTTTCGGTGAGGATTAAGCTCAATACTATTCCTATTCCTATAGCTATCTCAATCATTTATCCGATATTCCTTTAGCTCGGAGACAAAAGATTCACCCCACCCAACTATATTCCCAATTCCAAAAATAAAAGTTTGATCCAAGGACTTTAATTCATTAATTAAATCGCTAGGGGCTGTGCCTAATTCATGGATTATTACCTTAGATGAAATTGATTTTAATTCCTGTGCTACAGATGGTTGAAAATTTTCACCGCGAATAATAAATAAATCCGGTTTTATGTGATTCTTTACTAAGGAGACTAGCTGGAGAGTTCTATGTCGTCGGTCGGAACGTGTATTTAAAAAAACACAAATAGATTTCTTGGTAAGTCTCTCCTGGACCAAATGCCAAATTTTAAGTGTAGACTCTGGATCATTTGCTGCAAACGCACTGACAAACTCATTGTGATGTTTTCCAAATGATAAATCCCACAAAACCAAAGCTCCCGGGTCGGGGTTGGTTTTCAACATACCTTCTTTTGCTTTTTTTGTATCTACACCTGCTAAATTACATATTTTAAGAGCAACTGCGACATTCTCATCATGCTCTAAAAATGGAAATTTAGATAGATATGACTTGGTTATTTCTTTTGTTGAGACCTCATGAAATTTTGAATTTCTCTCTTTAGAAACTGTTTTTAAATATTTGTTATTTGGACTTTTTACGGTTATAAAATGACCATCTTTAGGAATAGAGTTTGAAAGTGACAAGGTAACATCTTTCATTGTAGGGCCCATTTCTTCAAGATGATCAGGGCGGACATTTGTGATTACTCCAATATGAGATTTAACCATTTTATGTTCTGCAACCCATTGATACTGTGGGTCCACAGCCATGCACTCCATCACAACAGCGTCCGGCTTCCTATCAGAAAAATATCGTAACAATTTTACCTGTTCACCTATTGAGGGTGTTCTTAATCTATGGATAACAAGGTCTTTACCCTTTTCATTAATTATTCTAGGAGCAGACCCGGTTGTTTTTGCAAGAACCTTAAGACCTCCTTCTCTGAGTCCCGCTGCAACCAATCTGGTTACACTAGATTTCCCTCTGGAACCATTTATGTGGATTCTTAGTGGGATATTTTGCAGTGCTCGTAGATGAATTATATTTTCAATCCAACCAAAAAGGATAAGGGTTGTTAGCAATAATAGTAAAGTGAATAAAATTATATCCATAATAATTTATTTATGTTTGATTTATAATAAATATTCTATTTCCCTAGAGAAAGGAAAATTATACTTACTTGATCAACATTGCTTTAACGGTCTTGCTAAATCTCCCAGATTGCATAGAAATGAAATACATCCCACTTGGATATTGGTGTGCCTCCCAAATTACTTCATGCTTACCTGCATCTAAATAACTATTTGAAATAGTTTCCAATAGAGACCCATTTAAATTATATATGCTAAGCGGTGTAAGCTGGGCCTGATCACGCTGTGGGATTGATAAAGAAATTTTAGTTCTCGGATTAAATGGATTTGGATATGCAGAAAATAAATTATAATCTAAGGGTAATAAATAATTTTCTACTTCCTTTAAAATAAACTCAGAGCTGGTCCCAGGTAAAACAGCACTCCCTTTACCCTCTAATATTATAGAATTTTCAGTATTTTTTTCAAGCAGTTGCCAAGTTTTTCCATCCAAAATTTCATATGAAAAATTTTCAAAATCGTTTGAACTCAGGATTGAAAGCTTTCCAACAGACTCACAAACCTTATACTCTCCATCAAATCTAACATCCAATACCGGAGAATCCAATTCTCTCAAAAATGATGGAACAGGTGGTAAACTATATCTATATATTTCATCTTCGTTTATTTCGACTCCATAATATAATTGAATTGGTTGATTATTTTC
>CAZNQF010000056.1:1102-4197 GCA_964575125.1 uncultured bacterium | reverse complement strand
AGGTCATTCTGAATTAATGCTCTCAACTCCGGTCCATCAGATATCATTTCAATCACTCCGACACCGCTTGATCTCACCCAGTACCCTGTGCCGGGTTCTAGGGTTTCGTTTTGAACATAGGAACCTTCAAAACCATAGTATGTAAAGGGAACAATAAGATCTTCAGGGTCAACAATGGTGTTGACATCAACTGGAAAAGACAATCCAGAAATCAAATTCCACCCTTCAATCAGAGTCACCTCCAACTCATTGAATGATAAACCTGTAACAGAACTATTTCCGTTTTCAGACATTCGCAACCAATATCCTGTTCCATTTGTTAGGTTTTCTTCAGGATTATATCCCATATTAAATGAATACATTGTACCTACGATCGCATCAGGATATAAACTCCAATACGAGTTGTTTTCCGTTATTACGGGTAACCCTACTAGGTTCCATCCAGATATATATTGAAGTTCTATAGTCATCTCTCCTCCTGAGATGACGTGCAGCGCTACAGGAATGTTAACTGTATTTTGTTCATTATTTAATATTTGAATATTTCCTAAATAATCTCCTACAGGTAAATCGAATGAGTTTACTTCGATGGTAGCACTTAGCTCTTCTCCTGCACCCAGATTTCCTGACAAACCTGATTCTGAATAAAGTGATAACCAATCTGCGTTAAGAGGTTTACGAAACTGCAGAGATAATTCATTTTGGACATATTCATTATTAAAAACTATCTGAGCTCCATCAAGTCCTTCTGCATTTTGTATCCCGATAGTTGCGCTATTTAGATGACCTACCATCTCTCTATAGTTAATATCAATCCCCCCACTCTCATGAAGAACAATTTCAAAATCATAAGTTCCAGGATAGTTTGAAGAACAACGGATAACATTATCAAACCAGATCACCATCCTATTATCAAAAGATCTCACAAAAACATTCCCACTGTTGTCTGGACACCCCTGAGTATTTTCACTCTCGGGGCTGAGATCATCCCAAAAAGCAAAAATTGCTGGTCTTGGAGATGCTGGAGAAGGAATAGCAGCATTTTGATATGCATCGTTATCGCTTCCAAAGCCAACCCATCCATTTGGATTTACAATAAGTTGTGAGTATGATTCTCCATAAAATGGAAAATCAAAACCAATATTAACTGGCTCAGCTGCAACATCATTATGAGGAAAAGTCAGTTGCTCTCCATTTTCTGAAATATCTTCCCACTCAAAAGAAAGTTCCGGTGTAATATTTGAATCGCCCCAATAATTTCCAAATCCATCAGGACCTCCTCCGGGAACTGTAAATGGAAGATCAACTTCAGGATATTCTAACTGAAGCGAGTATTGTAAAGAGGACTCAGGCTCTCCTTGATTGGACAATTGCAACGTACCCGTTGACAATTCATTAAATCCCAAAGTAAAATCAAAATTATCAGGAGTATAAACCAAGTGCGGTGCGGGAAGAGGAATCACCGTGTGCGTCGTAATAAAAATTGCCGTCTCATCATCTAATTCATTTGCAGCAGAAGCGTAGCTGTTATTAAAAGTGTATTGAAGTCCATCATCACTCATATGGTTCTCTATGCCAATAGTAGCATAGCCACCATGCATAGGGGGATAACCGGTATAATTTCCTGAAGATGTATTATTGAAAATTTTATACTGAATTTTTATATCTCCATCTCCAAAGGGAGGACTTTGAACGTTGTATAATATGATTTGAAATGATTCAACTGAATTTTGATTGTGAGTTCGCATATCAGACCATTCAATGACCACATATTGATTGTTCGGTTCTTCATAACTAAATACGTCTCCCCCGTTTGATGTTTTTAGGTCATCCCAAAATGGGTAATTTCTGAATGATTCCATATCTGAATCTCCAAATGCAATCCATCCATTTGAATTAACAGTAATTCTTTCATAATCAATACCATAAAACCTAAATGTAAATGGAAGATTTAATATTTCTGATGAATTTGAATAATTTCCATCACCACTATCGGACAAATTCAGATCATCACCGTTGCCACCATAGCCAGGATCAATTTCAATCCAGTTATAATTTGGTGCCAACTCATACTCGGAATCCTCCATCCCATAAATATAATATCCATATGTATCAGGCCCCATAGGGTCAGATTCTGAGACCTCTCCAACCTGCAAGGTGAATGTCTGACGATTATCATAACCGCTCGAGTTATAAAATCTAATGTTCAGCGGAATCAATGTACCATTTACCATATCACTTCCTGCTGTAACAGAAAAACAATCAAAACATTCAAGCGTTTGCCCTGACTGAATGGTCCCCCACGATCCATCACTATCTCCAATGGTGACTAATTGTCCATTATAGGATAAATCAGCCATTACATTCTCAACTAATACGGTACCATTATTTTGAACAGAAACAGGAATCTCAGTTGTTTGATTTTTTTCAATAAATCCAATATTTGTGACCACTAAACTTCCACCCTTTACTATGATTTCGACGGCACCACTCCACGCATCTCCAGAATCATCTGTAATATGTATTCGAAGTCCTAAATCTTCTCTATCTAAAGCTGATGATGATAGAGATAGGGTAAAGCCATCTCCTAATGATGTAGCTCCTGCATCAATTTGTCCATAAGATGAATTATTATTATCTAGAGTTACAAAAGTTGACGTAGCCTCGAGATATGCTTCAACTCCTGAGACGCTCAACATACCATAATTCTTTAAGGGAATATAAACTTCAACAGTTTCTCCGGGGTTCAATATATCATTTCCATTACTACCATCATCAATCTCAAGTTCCTGTTCGTGATCAACATTAACAATTTTTCCAGTTGTCAAGATATCAAAGGAGCCAGTGAACGGTACCACATTACGTTTGGTAACGGTCAAATTCACCTCGCCTCCAAAATCATAATTTAATTCTACAGTTAGTTCACCACTTGCATTAGTGAAATCACTAAAAAATATTTCATCGTTTCCTTTCTGTATTGTAACCATTGCATTATCAATAGGTGAACCATCCGTATTGGCTACCTGAATATCTAAATAGTTCGTTCCAAATGAAATTTCTTCATTAAACTGAACATTGATAAATTCCGGCGTGTC
>CAZNQF010000056.1:0-1092 GCA_964575125.1 uncultured bacterium | reverse complement strand
CAGGTTTTTCAGATAAATTGTAGCCTCTCTGATCTGGAGCAATCAAACGATACTCGCCAGCTAATTCATCCATAATTTTGTCCCATTCATACCAAAATTCTGGAAATCCATGAAGAAACACAATGGTCGTAGATCCAGACCCGCGACAGGCAACATTAAGACGTACTTCATTAATCTGAACATTGATAATTTCCGGTGTGGCAGTCCATAAATGAGTGGCCGGATCGCCCATTAAGCTGTTCCACTGAGTAAATGCGCTGACCCAATTGTAGGGATCTGTGGGATAAGCACTTAACAAAATCAATTTACCATGGGCAAGACCTCCACCTGCAGTTTCAATATCTTTAGTAAATATCCCATCATAAATTCCCATATTTATTATGTTATTAAATAGAGTATGTGTGTTCCATGTAGCAGTTGCAATACCTGCAATACCTCCTTTGGGATTGGAAACAGAACCTGCACGCAGAAATTTTTCTGAAATACTCGTTTGATCTTCAGCGAATGAGCCCGTGCCACAGGTTAAAACCGTCGCAAGAGGTAGTTTATGACCATTGTTCGCTGCATCAATATTTGAATTTGTAAATCCACTAACTCCCAAATAGCCACGATAGTTGAAGTAAAGTACTCCTTCATTTAACTGACTTTGCATCCAACTTGACCAGCTTCCACCTGAAGTTTTAATGCGCACATCTTCAAGACCATATGCAGTTAATATTTCTTCCACATATTCATTTGTAATTGTAGTTGACATTCCTGAAGAACTTGGGTCACCAACCAATGCCGCTTTTTCATAATATGGAAGTATTGTAGATGTATATGTTCCTTTCTCATAGTTGGTGATTTTATTAGCTACAATAGCTAGCTCAGTTGTAGACCTTATGGAGATTCTGCCAATTATGACTTCGGGAAAAAGATCATTTCCATTTAACTGACAATAGGGCTGATCCCCCTCACAATCGTTTCCGTACGTATTGTGTCCCCATCCATCGTAAAATGTAGGAACGCTAAAAGAGCCATCAACATCTCCAACAAACGCAACATACTCAGGGGGAGGACTAAAATTATTGTAAGCACTCTGAATATAGTTTT
>CAZNQF010000055.1:8776-11349 GCA_964575125.1 uncultured bacterium | reverse complement strand
CCAAAAACATAATAACTGAAAGCCTTATATAAAAAATCATCGTAAGAAATATAAAAATGACCCCCCAGTTCAAAGAAAATCCAAGGCCCGTTTGTGGAAAATAACTATGAGGAATGGACCAGAATAATCCAATAGTGCTGAGCATAATGAGTGGAACGCAGATCCAGTGAATCTTTTTATTTACATGATTTTGGTGACTTTCCCCATATTCATCCAACCATGTTTGCATAGATTTCATTTACACTTTCTCCCTCTTTGAGATAAAAAACGTATTTATTGCAACTGAAAATGTAATAGGGAAATTGGGATGTTCATAGGTTTTCTGTTATACATTAAATATCATTCAAAGAGAATCCAGGAATCAAATTACGTTTTTGGGCCCGAACCCACCACTCTCCTGTTTCCTTCATTTGTTCTAAATTGGAAAATTGATAATTATAGAGCCACACTCTGATATATTTAGGAGCTTTGGATTCATTCTCCAACAATTCCATTACTGTTGGTGAGCCCTGCAACAGTTTTCGGAGGAATCGGTAAAACCAATGATAGTTTGAGGGAACCTGAAGGCGGTTCATAAAAACAGCGTGATCCTGAAAGGTCTCGGGTTTATTAGTATTCATCTGCCAGTAGATTTCATCAACCTGTTCAAAAAATAATGCAGAAAACCACATTTGCCAATCCAGTCTCGGCTGGTGTGGCTGAACGAAACCAGGATAGATATCAACCTCCCCAGCTTTCCATTTAAACCTTATTTCTTCCCATTCTTCTCCATTTTCACTTTTTTCAATAATAAGTTCCGGTCTTGTTGTTGTCATAACAGAAAATAATCCATAAGAATTAATTATTCCAAAAGGACGAATTATTCCCAAGGTTTTTTGAGCTATCGATGGAATTTTTATATCAGGGAAATAACGAACCACTGTATGTAAAACTGATAAAGAAATAATAATGGATACAAATAATCCAATTGATTTTTTCTTTATTTGACTCCAAATTGATTTTTTCAAATTAATATTATTATTGAGAGATATATCTTTTTTAAAAAAATTTCTATGAACTGTGTCATCCAATAAAAAAATACAAAGGCTCAATGTCAGTAAATTAAAAAACGTATAATTACCCGTAAATATAATGAGCACCATTAAAAGGGAAATATAAAACCAGGCAATGAGTTTTATCCTACGAGGTCCAAAAATAAAAATTGGGGTTATCAGTTCCACGAAAAACATAAATCCTGTGGAAACCTGATGAAACCACAGGGGTAGTTGATACATATACCATGAGGTCCAGGTTGCCAAAGGTTGTGTCTCATAGTGATAAGATAGAGCGGTCAAGTCTGTCCAGACCGGATCACCACTGGCAAGTTTTGTCACACCGGAAAAAAACATTAAACGGAACAATAGCCAACGCATTAAAAATAAAATCCCATTTGAGATAGGTAGCCGTTTTTTTAAATTATACCAAAAACAAAATGGTGAAATCCAAATAGATAAGAATCCAACCTCAAGCAAAAGGATATCCCACTGAAAACTTAAAAATCTCTGTCCTCCTGAATAAACGGACAAATATAATATCCATAATCCCAGTGCAGAAATTCTAGGTAATAATCCTATTATCAAAAGAATGGATAAAATCATACCGAAAATGCAAATAAAATTCATTCCTCCATAGTCAACAAAAAACCACTGAAGAGAAGGCACATTAAAGAATGCTGAAGTTCCAAAACGGTCTTTTACCTGATTAAAAAATTCTGTAACTGGAAGAATTCCATCTTGCCCTACTAATCCTTCCCACTGCACCCAGAAGGACATAAATGCAATTAAATAGATTGCTCCCAGCAATTTCAAAAACAACCATCGAGAGATATGATATGATGGAATCTCTGTGCTTGTACCCCAAAAAAGATTTGTCAGCTTACTGAAAAAAGTGCGGTTAGTGGCTATAATTGAATATATAGTTTCTGAAAAAAACCGAAAAAACTTAACTCTCTTGTATATCCAATTTAGCCACCCTAAATAACGATTAGAAGAGAGAGATTGCAATACCGCTTCTGCACCACTTTTGATTGTTCCATTGGGAAGGATTAAATAAACTGAAGTTTTAAACTCATTTGCGCACAATGGAGAAAACTCATCTCCACATTTTTGATAAGAAATGTATTTTGTTTTTTCTCCTGTTATTATTTTCCATCTCTCTATCCAAAACCTACAGAATCCGCAATCTTCATCATATACCATTGTAGATATTGAAGGACGAACGGATTTTGGTAGTTTATCAGGTTTCGTTTTTATCATTAGCAATAAAGTTAATAATATTGGCTTAGTAGTAGGTGCAACAAACTCTAATTATTTAGACTCTCTTGTAAAAGTTTCAAAAAATATGCCTTGGTTAATGCCTGGTATTGGAGCACAAGGTGGAGATTTAAAAAAATCTATAGAAATTGAAAAAAAAGGAAATGGATTATCACTTGTAAATGTTTCAAGAGGTATTATTTATTCAGGAGATGGATCTATAAAAGAAATAAATAAAGCTGCAAATAATTACACAAAAAAAATTAGAGATATATTATGAAT
>CAZNQF010000055.1:8432-8766 GCA_964575125.1 uncultured bacterium | reverse complement strand
CATTGTGAAGATGACTTTGACACAATACAGGATGTAATAATATTGGTAAGGCAAAAAACTGGTTTGCTAAAAGGACAAGAAGGGGCAGTAACAGATTTTCTAATTGAATGGCTAAAGATTTACGATACTGTTGATAAATTTTATTCCACTCATCTGAGCTCTGATGTACATCAATTATTGGAAGGATATTGTGATGGAATTAATCTCTATGCTCATGAGCACAATGAGGAATTAAAATTAAACGTCTTTCCTGTTGAACCCCGGGATATTGTCGCTGGGTTTGTATTTAGGACTCCTATGTTTTTTGGCCTAGACTGAGAACTAGAATACTTGT
>CAZNQF010000055.1:0-8422 GCA_964575125.1 uncultured bacterium | reverse complement strand
ACCTGAAATCATATCGCAATCAAATAATCGAATAAAAGAATCTCCCATTGGGTCAAATGGTTTTGCTGTGTCCAAAACACGATCTGAAAACGGTGAAACTATGTTGGCGGTTAATTCTCACCAACCCTGGGATGGACCAACTGCTTGGTATGAGGCTCACGTTCACAGTGATGATGGTTGGAATATGAGCGGCGGTTTGTTTCCAGGGTCCCCCGTCATTTTTGTTGGTCACAATGATAGCCTTGGTTGGGTTCATACCGTAAATAGCCCAGATCTAATAGATACATATATTTTAGATATTCATCCTGAAGATCCTGACCTATATTTTTTCAATAATAATTGGCTGGAGCTAGAAAAAAAAACCATATCCATAAAATTGAAAATACTGGGACCCTTTTCGTGGACCATAAAGCGGGATATTTTATGGTCCGTGCACGGACCCGTTTTGCAATTTGAGCATGGATCCTATGCAATCAGGTATGCTGGGATTGGTGATATACGGCAGGTAGAACAATGGTATCGAATGAATAAAGCATCAAACTATGACGATTGGTATGACGCAATGAGAATCCAGGGGATACCATCACTGAACACTGTTTATGCAGATCATACTGGAAATATTTTTTATGCTTACAATGGTAAATTCCCTAACCGCGAACCGGGTTTTAATTGGAAAAATTTTCTCCCCGGGTGGACCAAAGAAACTCTTTGGGATTCCACTGCAAATTTTGAATCAGTACCTAAACTACTAAATCCTGAAAATGGAGTTATTTTCAGCACAAATCAAACTCCCTTTCATGTAACTCACGGAAAAGATAATATAACAAAAAATAACTTCCCTCTAGAATGGAACGTGGAAGAACATATGAATAATCGATCCCATCGAGCAGATGAATTATTTTCAAGGGAGTCTAAAGTTACTTTCGAAGAACTCAAAAAGATAAAATTTGATAAGTGCTATTCAAAAAAGTCTTCTGTGGCAAAACATATTGAGGATATAGTCAAGGCAATTAAAAAATCTGCTCCTGAACTGCATGAAGCTGAGTCTGTACTTTCAAATTGGGATTTATGCACCGATGTTGAGAATAAAAATGCTGCTTTAGCTATTCTGACAACCGAACCATTTTTACGGGTAAAATATAAAAAAATGAGCGATTCTATTCTTGTAAGTTGTACACAGAATGCTGTTGAAATCTTATATAAAACTCTTGGATCTATTGACATCCCTTTGGGTAAAGTTCAGCGATTGGTTAGAGGTAAAACAGATGTATCTATTGGAGGGGGGCCTGACATACTCCGTGCAGTTTACAGTCATTCTGATGGAAAAGGGAACTTAACCGGACACAGTGGCGATGGCTTATTCATGTTTGTAAAGTGGAATAAATTGGGAAAAGTTTACTCTGAAAGCGTTCACCAATATGGCAGTGCAACTACAAGGAATAAATCAAAACATTTTGATGACCAAGTTACCCTTTTCGTTCAGGAAAAACTGAAACCGACCTGGAGAGATAAAAGTGAGTTATTAAACAACATTGAGGCAGAGTACTCTCCTGGAAAATTACTTTTAGATAATTAATTCAAAGCACCCGGTACAGACAAACAAAAGGGTGCAACTTCCACAACAATCGTTTCATCTCCTTCAGTAACCATTTCATAGTGTCCTTTCATTACGCCATATTGGGTTTCTAAAGGACAGAAGCTGGAATATTCAAATTTTCCCCCGGGATGAATTGTTGGGCATTGTCCGATTACCCCTTCTCCATTGACCTCATGTACGCGTCCCAAACCATCTGTAATGTGCCAATAACGATTCATCAAGGTTACGGTAATTTCCCCTTTATTTTTAATCACAACATGGTACACATATAGAAATTGTCCATCGCTCAATTTTGAAGATTCTTGATCATATTTACTATGAACAATTACTTGGATATCTTGAGTAAGAGCTATAGAGGAGTGTATTGCTTTACTCATTATTCACTTTCAATCGATTCATTTTTCTTTTTGAGTTTGTTTCCCATGTTCAGAGGTTTTTCCTTTTTCTTTGGTTTTACAGGAAATTTTACATCTTTATGTTTTTTGCGAAGTTCCCTTAATCTCTCACGAAAAGATTTCTTTAAAGATTTTACATCAGACTTTTGCATTGTTTTGAGCGATTTGATGCGTTCCTTATATCCAGCTACTATATCTTTTTTTTGGATTAGATAATCTTTTCGAAGCGCGTCTATTTCACTTTGTACCTGTGCATTACTAACATTTAATATTAAGAACTTATCCTCTTATACTATATCTTGTGCTAGCAGTCCGGTAATGATAAAGATGAATATAATGGAAATTATCATATTTCCTCCTTATTGAGATTTTATTAATTTATAATAATAAATCTTAAAATTGATTTTTATAATTTTATTTGAAATGAAAAAATAAAGAGTTAACTAACTTTTATAGCAAAAAGTTAGTCATATTAATTCCATCTTCAAATTAGTTTTATCTATCGGTTAAAGAATATTGTTCCATTACCTGTAGATCTCACCCAATACCCTTTCCCAGGAAGTAAAAAGTTTGTACTGATATATCCCTCATCAACACCGTACATAGTTCCCGAGATAAGTAGTCCATCGGGGTCATAAAATTCACTTAGCTCCATTTCGAATGAGCTACCACTGAAAAGATTCCACCCATTTGTTATTTCAATATTTAAAACATCCAAGGGGTCACCTTCTATATCCTGAGCTCCTGAATTCTCAAATCGTATCCAGTAACCATTCCCCGGTTCTAGTATTTCGGTTTGGGAATATCCTCCCACATTGTATTCATAGACAGACCCTTCAACTGATTGAGGGTAGATCTGCCACACAATATTTTCATCTGTTTCTATAGGTAGTCCCAATAAATTCCATCCCTCACCAATAGTTACTTCAACAGTCAAGCCACTATCAGTACAATCAGCACCACAGTTATCTATTGTTTCGGGAAAGCTACAGTAGCCATCACCACAGCAAGGCATCCCAGAATAAACATCACTGCATGCGGGTGGAACTGGAGGGTCAATTGTCCCCCCTCCTCCTCCTTGCCCACCAAAACCTATGCCCTGTGTTCCCTTGAAACACCCAAAAATATATGGAGATTCAATTGTGGTGTGATAGTGATATATCCCTTCCGGGAAATCAGGTGTTGGACCAAACTCACCATGACATTCATCTAAATCTTCTGGGTTTGTGCCATCCGGATTTCTTGTAGCATAGACAGGAAAACCATCAGCAGCAAAACCAATAAACTTAGTTTCTTCATCTACAATAATCGAATCAGGAGGAAAGTGATAGTGGTAGCGACCTTGCGGTGCAGGGTGCCCATTGCCCTGGTCAAAAGAATTAATAACACCTGGGGTCAGCTCTTGATTGGGGCCTTCATACTGATTATAAAACGGGACGCCATTCAGGGAACCACCCATTGGTCCCAAAAATGTATCAGATGGACCCGCAGAACTAAAAATAGGCCACAGAGGAATTCTAAACTCTAAATTTTGCTCTGCAATTTTATTTGGATTTACATTCACACCTCCGGCATTTCTCCACATATCATTTATTCCATCACCATCTTCATCAATAAAATAATAAAAACCATTATCAGTTTGTGCCCAAGTTCTTGCAAAATAAGGGCTCTTATGGTGCGGGACTCCGTCCGCGTTGATAACTATCTCATATCCATCTGTATATATCTCTACAGTTTCATCAAAATAATCAAACAGAATAGTTAGATCTGGATAGTCTTGGCCAAAAGAATTTTCTAGTGGATAAACAAATATCAATATAGTTAGTATAATTTTAAACTTAAACATGGTTCGCTCTTTTAATGATGACCTTTGGTTTAGCAAGTATACAGTTTGATAAACCAAATTCAATTTAGTTAAATAATTTATATTTTTTACAGATAATTATCTAAATATTCTCTTTTTAATGTGTAAATATCTTCAATTAATCTTTTCATTTCATGTAGCTTTGTACCATTATAAATTCCGCGAATTCTTTTTTCTTTATCAATTAGAATCACATTTTCTGTATGAATAAAAGCATCTTTACCTCTTGATGGATTGTAGTTTATTGCAAAATATCCCTCCCTTGATATTTCATAAATTTTATGTTTTTCTCCGGTAACCAGATGCCATTTACTTTCTGAAATACCGTAGAGCTCCGCATAAGCTTTCAACACATCAACTGAATCATGTTCCGGATGGACAGTGTGTGAAATTAAAAGCAGGTCATCATCATCAATAAATTTATCGTGTATTAGTTTGGTGTATTTCATCAAGGTAGGACAAATACTGGGACAAGATGTAAAGAAAAAATTAGCAATATATATTTTGTTATTAAACTCATCCTGCGTAATAGTATTACCTTGCTGGTTTTGAAATGTAAAATCAGGGATTCTGTGATCTTGCTTTTCTGAAACCAATATTGTATCTATTAAATTAGGGTCAATATCTTCAGGATTTAAGATAGGTAATTTGAACTGATTCGGATTATAATTATTCCATCCAATGAATCCAATTAGTGTTAAACAAAACACAAACGCTAACCAATAATTCTTCAAAATGATTTCATTAGTAATATTCTATTCTGGGGGAACACATAGCTCTGCTCCCAAAAAGCCGTATCGTTTCCCATTCACATAAATAAAATTGAATTTTATATCACCATCCTCCCTCCAGCCTTTTTGGATTCCGTTCAGCTGACCATCTCTCATTGTACTTTTTCTAGCCAATTGTCCATTTTGATGCCACTCAAATTGTGTCCCATGTTGAACACCATTTTTATAGCGATACAAATACCTCTTACCACCGCTATCCCAAAAACCTCTTTGGACACCTACTGATTTCCCACTATGATATGTTTTTATTGATTTTAGTTTTTTGTTTGAAAACCACTCTTTTAAGTAGCCATGACGGATACCCATTTTAAAGGAGGTTAGTGATTTTGGTAATCCATCGCTGTAGGTATCCGTTATAACCCCTGTGAACTTTAGTCCTTTAAAAAAGGTTATACCATTTTTTCGGAGCAAATATTCTGAATTTTTTGATATTTCAATTCCAGATGTATGACAAGAAAAAAAAATCAAAGCCGATAATGAAATGAATACAAAAAACCTCATTTCAAAATAACATTAAATGATCGACCAGATGAGTGCTTTTTTGATGAAACCCAATAGAAAGATTGCAATAAGAGGAGAGAAATCAATCCCTATTGCCATAGGTGGGATAATTTGCTGTATAGGTCTAATTATGGGGTCAGTGATACGATAGATCAACTGAACTATTTGTCCGGATGAATAAAAATTCATCCAAGACATCACAATCCGTGCTATCAAACAAATATTGATTATCTGAAATGTTAATTGAATAAGTGTAAATAAAATTTGGTTCATGTTCAAGTTTAATTATTAGAGCGGGCGATGAGAATCGAACTCACGTCACCAGCTTGGGAAGCTGGGGTAATAACCATTATACGACGCCCGCATTTGTCGTCATAAGATAATTACTTTATACGTGATTTTGCAAGAATGATGAATGAGTATTTTCTAGCTCAATATCCAGTTTAGATTTTCCTTCTATACTGGAAATATCTGGTAATGTAGTAAATAATTAAATCAAAAGAGGCGTAAATTTATTTCAGTTCTCTGCACTTCATTTAATTTTCTAATATTATTTTCTAACCGATTAGTTATTAATACTTTATAAAGATTGAAAAAAAAATGTTGAAAATTACAGGTTAAAATTTAAATGTTGATTTATTTTTTTTCCCGAGGAGAGAAACAAATTTTTTAGGAAATTCTTTTATCTTAAAATAGATTTGTTTCCGCCAACCACCGGAATTTTAACGATTTCATTCCGGAGACATAAAATACTTGCCTGCCAACTGGTCTCGGTAAACTAGCAAATACTTGTCCACATACATAAATTAAGGAAAACTTATGGCAGAAGCTATTGAACTTGATCTAAACACCACTGATATTAATCAACTAGACCCTAGAGTTAAACAGAGTCTTATCGAAATCCAATCTTCAAATGATAAAAAAGAAGAATCAGTTACACCAAAAAACTACACAGTTGATTCTTATTATGGTAAAGATACACTAGGGGCAGATGTTCTCAAACAAAAATACCTTGCGCCCGGTGAGCTACATCCCTGGGAGCTGTGGAAACGCCAAGCTTCCGCACTAGCATCAGTAGAAAAAACCAAAGCTCTACAAGATCAGTGGAGGGTAAAGTTTTTTGATGCTTTAGAAGATTTTAGATTTGTACCGGGTGGTCGGATAATGCATGGTGCAGGGAGGAATGACATTACCACAACCCTAAATAATTGTTATGTCGTTGGGATACAAGATGATTCCATAAAAAGTATTTACAGAACCATAAATGAAGAAGCACTGACATATAAATTTGGTGGTGGCTGTGGTCATGATTTGTCCGTTCTACGTCCCTCAGGTGATCAAATAAATGGTACAGGAGGATCCTCCTGCGGACCAACCGGATTTATGAATTTATTTAGTGAAAATACAAACACCATTGCACAGCATGGTCGCAGGGGTGCAAATATGCAGACACTCAGAGTCGACCATCCTGATATTGAAAAATTCATTGGTGTAAAAACAAATGATATCCATATGGTAAAATTTTCCAACATCTCTGTATTATTAACTCACGACTTTATGCAAGCAGTAGAAGATGATGCTGATTTTGATTTAGTTTACAATGGAAAAGTTTACAAAACACTTCCAGCAAAAAAGTTATGGGAAAAAATTATACACCATGCCCACTCCAGTGCCGAACCCGGACTACTATTTTGGGATACCATGAAAGAATACCACAATGCTGAATATTGCAGCCCTCTTGTTTCAACAAATCCGTGTGCAGAGCAACCGTTGCCGGATGGCGGTTGTTGCAATCTAGGAGCAATAAATTTAGAGCGATTTGTAGATGATAGTGGAAATTTTCAAATTGAAGAATTCAAACAGATTGTAGCTACAGGAACCCGGTTTTTAGATAATGTTATCGATTATAATATGGAAAGACATGCATTGGATGAGCAAAAACAAAATGCAGAAATGGATAGGCGAATTGGTGTGGGTATCCTTGGCTTGGGTGATATGCTTGTTAAAATGAAAATTAAATATGATAGTGTGGACGCATTGCAAACCGTAGACCAGATCATGAAGATATTCAGAGATACAGCATATGAAACCAGTATTGAACTAGCTCAGGAAAAAAAATCATTTCCAAATTTTGACTGGGATGGCTATTCAAAAAGTAAATTTATTCAAGGACTTCCAAAAAAAATAAAAAATAAAATTCAAAAATATGGAATTAGAAATTCTACATTAACCACCGTCGCTCCAACTGGCTCGGGTGCAATTGTAGCTAGAGTTACATCAGGGATTGAACCGATCTTTGCTACATCCTATAATAGAAAGGTCAAACAGAATGACGGTTATGGTAAAACATTTAATGAGTATAAAGTATTTCACCCAATCATTAATAAACTTTTCAAGGATGATAAAGACCTACCAGATTATGTTATTACCGCACATAAAATTGATCCCTTCTTTCGGGTTAAAATGCAGGGGATTGTACAAAAATATATAGATAGCTCAATATCATCAACCGTTAATCTAGCGGAAGACGTTTCGGAATCAACAGTCGCAGATATTTATATGACCGCCTACAAATCTCATTTAAAAGGAATAACGGTTTACCGAGAAGGCTCTAGAGAGGGGATATTGGTAACAGATAAGAAGGATAAACAAAAAACAGAATCACTGCAAACTAAATCAAAAGATATCGGAGAGCCTCGAATCCGACCTGCTTTGACATATGGTGAAACAAAGAGGATTCGAACCGGTGAGGGAACTCTATATATAACTGTGAATGAAGATGAAAACGGTTTATGTGAGGTTTTTACCGCGATTGGAAAAGCTGGAGGCCATGCTGCCGCTCAGTCTGAAGCAATCAGTCGTTTGATTTCTTTGGCCTTGCGTTCAGGTATAAATCCAAAAGCTATCGTAAAACAATTGAAAGGTATTAGCGGTCCTAATCCGACCTGGGAAGATGGTCGTTTAATTTTATCCACTCCCGATGCAATTGGAAAAGCTCTAGACGATTACTTAGGCTCTAAAAACTCAGCGGACGCTAAAAGTCTAAATATTACAATGGCAGAAGAGTCAGAAGAAAATTTAGGAGAGGTCTCTGATTTTACAACCAAATCAATTACAACATGTCCTGATTGCGGCGGACAAGTACAGTTTGAATCAGGGTGTGTTACATGTCAAGGATGCGGTTATTCTAAGTGTGATTAAGATAGCTAAATAGTTCCTTCAAAAAATAAAAAAGCCCCTACATATGTAGGGTATAGGAGGATAGCCAAAAATT
>CAZNQF010000054.1:5976-11559 GCA_964575125.1 uncultured bacterium | reverse complement strand
CCATCCTGAATGGTATTCTGAACCGCGAAATATACAGTTTGGAGTTCAAATTTCATTATGAGAACAAATATCAAACTGATTTATTTTATATATTTTTCTTTTGCCTTAGGACAATTTGAAGCAGGACAACATAAACCTTCTGAAGAGCGGGGTGATCCAAATTATCGGCGTGACACGAATATTGATATCAACAGGGTAAGAGCAACAGTATTCAATTACGGAATCACCGGAAGAACAGGAGCTGATCCATCACAATATCCCTTTGAATGGCCTGTAAACTCTGGAAAAATGTACATTGCTATGACCGCTTTAGCTGTTGGAGCTGAAGTAGTCAATGAGGATTCGACTCTCAAGCCTTTGGTGACAATCCCATTTCGTTCTGATCAAAGTGGAAATTCGAAAGCCTGGGAGCCTGTACCATCATATCTAAACCCCAATTCTGGGAAGCTTGCTATAAGTGATGATGAAGATACATGGCCATTACTATGGCCTGATAAAATGGATGACGACACTGATCCAGGCTGGCCTGAATCATGGAATGGATACTTTGGGAAAAATCAATTCAATGCTGAACAGGAAATATACTATAAGATTTCTGATGATCGCAATTTTGAACCGGGCTATACTTATAAGCCAGACACCACAGATCTAGATCGACAAGGAACAGGACTTTTGACAGGAGTACGGATAATGGAGTGGAATCAAATTCTTATTGAGGATGTGGTGTTTATTCTTCACGAAGTAAAAAATGATGGAACAAAAGATCTGGAAAAGGTTGCATTTTCTCTATGGCTTGCTGACCTAGTTGGCGGAGACGGTGACTCATCAGATGATACCCCTGATTTTGATCTTATCTATGATGTGGCATGGTCCATGGATGGAGATGGGATTGGAAATTTAGCTTTTGGGGGAGACCCCGTTGGGGTAGCTGCTACATCCTTTATTGAAACTCCTGGGAACAATATAGATAGAATCGATAATGATGGAGATGGAGAAACTAATGGTCCAATTATTAGTGAGGATATGATTGAAAATGAGCTAGATGGATTAGATAACAATAATAATGGCCTTATTGATGAGAATATGACCCATGTACCATTTGGAGATCAAGTCGGTGTAACCTACGCTGACAGAATAGATAATAATGGTAATGGTGAACCTGGCAGTCCTTCTATAACTGAAGAAATGATTGAGTCAGCTTCTAATCAATGGCATATCTGGCCTCCCCTATCAATAAATGATACAATTCAGGGAGCTTCAGTTCACCTAATTGGAGTAGAAAGTGATGATTTTGGGAGGGCATATGCAGATGGGATTGACAATAATAACAGCGATGATTATCCATTGGGCATAGGAGCTGAATTTGATTCTCCTTTAATTGATAGTTCAATTATTATAACAGCAGAAAATGATCTATATAATCGATATTTAGTTCCCAATACAAATATAATTTTATATGATATCGGTTGGGAAGATCTTGGCTTACGCTATGCTGATGGCATTGACAATGATGGGGATGGTGCTGTAGATGAAGGGATTGATGAGGGCATTGATGAAATGATAGATGAATCACGAGACGATTTTATTGATAATGATTTTGACTGGGATTGGACAAATGATGATCGGGGTTTATATGGAGATGGCTCGGGAGGAATTGGGGCGGGTTCCTACGATCAACAACCCACATCTGGTTCCGGAACCGGATTTCAAGGGGAACCTAATATCGATTAGACCGCTGACTCTGAATCAGATCAAATGGGTTTAACCTCTGTGGGATATGCCCCCGCCGGAGCAATCAATATAAACAACAGCTCATCACTATGGAACACCCTTATGAAGCCTGGAGATTTTTGGGATGGGGTAATCGTATCTCCAGATAATGATCTTTTTGTGACATCAGGGTATTTTCCACTAAAAGCGGGCAACACAGAACGAATCGCCATGGCCGTATGTTTGGGAAATAATGAGTCCGATGCTTTAATGAATAAAGCAAATGCACAAACCGCATATGATTTTGATTATCGATTTGCTAAATCACCTAATCCTCCAAATGTAACCGTAGTCCCCGGAGATGGAAAAGTAACTCTTTATTGGGACACAATTTCTGAAGATTCCTACGATGCATTTATGGATGAGATCGGTGGAAATCCTTATGATTTTGAGGGATATAAGATTTATCGTGCAACCGATTGGGAATTCAATGATGCCTATAAAATAACTGATGGGGAAGGAAATCTAACATTCTTTAAACCTTATGAACAAAATGGACAACCTGCGCGATGGGATAAAATCAATGGAATAACTGGATGGCATCATCTTGACCTAAATGGTATAAAATTCTATCTTGGTGATGATACTGGTCTCCAACATTCGTATGTGGATCATGATGTAGTTAATGGACAAACCTATTATTATGCTGTGGTTGCCTATGATTTTGGAGGAGATGAGTCCAATAATATTCTGCCCAGTGATTCTCCCATGAGAATTAGGCTGAACTCTCTAACAGGTGCTCTTGAAATGGGTTCAAACGTAGTGGAAGCTACCCCAACACAACCTTCTGCAGGATATGTGCCAGCTCACATTGAAGATGATTTTATTAACCATGTAAGTGGGACATCTAGTGGAGAGGTCTTTTTTAACGTAATTAACCCAGCACAAATAATTGATGGACAAAGTTATAGAATCACCTTTACTGACACCCTGCTCCCTAGAGACACTGAAAATATGCAATCTTATGATACCCTTACTACACAGTTCTGGTATTTGGAAAATATGACAACGGGAGATACACTGGTAAAACCTGAATTTTTTATTCTTGACTCCCTTTATACATTTGAACCCTTCATAGATTTAGGCAATGGACTTTGGGATGAGGGAGAACCCCTTATTGATATTGATAATAATGGTATTTGGGATGATGCAGAACAATATGAGGTTTTAGATGGAAACATCATCCAGTTCACCGATGAAAATGGTAATGGCGTTTGGGATGATGCAGAAACATTCACAGATATGGGCAACGGTATATGGGACCCTGCTGAGCCGTACAATGATTTGAATAATAATAATTCTTGGGATTCAGGAGAACCATGGGACGATATAAATAATGACGGACATTGTGGTGTTGATATAAACAATGATGGAATAATTGGTGATGATCTAAATGAAGATGGTTTTTGTGATGGGGAAGCTTGCAATGACATTAATAATAATGGTTGTGATCCAAATGATCAACCCTATTTCGAAGTTAATATCAATGGCATGTGTGATTGTCCCGAGCCCTATACAGATTTAAATGATAATGGTTATTTTGAGGCTCCCGAATCTCTGAATGATACTAATGGTAATGGTATCTGGGATGGAGCTGAAGAATATATAGATTTGAACGGAAATGAAACATGGGACTCCTCCATACTTGAAACAATTATTGATACCGTAATTTATCGGAATCCACTTCCTGAACATAGTGATTATAAAATTACTGATGGCTTTCGTCTTCAATTTCAAAATGAAGACAACATTTCATTTGATGAAGAATCATCATACTGGAATAATGATTCACTTTGGGATTTTAATATCAGAACATATGTGAGCAGTCAGGGCCAAGGGGCAGCTCTTCCAAATGATTACAGGGTAGTATTTGTTGAAGAGCAGATATATGAGAGTGATTGTTATTGTTTCTCAAGTATTGGTGGTGACCCTTGTTCGTTAGATATACCAGAATTGTGTCAAACACCATATTTTTCGCCAAAATCCACCAACTTTAAGGTTCAAAAACGGGCCTCCAACCTTGAGAATCAGACTGTGATATGGGAAGATATTCCTTTTGCTTTTGGAGATTTTTCTCCCTATGATTCTACTGATTTCCTTTCCCATCCTGATAGCATTTTTAATGCAGATTGGAGAGAACAGGATTGGATCATATTTCTAGATCATGTTGATGAAATTGGGAATCCATCAGCGAGTTGGCTTTTTAGGCTTGAATACCCAGGTAGTAGCGCTCCTCTATCTTTATGTTGTAACGAACCGCAAAGTGGTGACACAGCTTTTGTATTTATAAAAAAACCATTTCTAAAAGAGGACGTATATGAGTTTACAACCATTGCATCTAGAGTTCATCCATTAAAAGCAAAACAAGACAGATGGGAATCAAATATAAAGGTGGTTCCCAATCCTTATTTTGGAGCATCCGCATTTGAGCAAAAAAACACCTTTTCTTCAGGACGAGGTCCTAGAGAAATCCAGTTTCGGAACCTCCCTTCTGAGTGTACAATTCGCATCTACAATATTGCAGGTGAACTCGTGCGAAAGATTCATCATAACCATTCAGGTTCTATTGAAGATGGCTCTGAATCTTGGGACCTTCTCTCCAAAGATAATCTCAGTATTTCATATGGAATGTATATCTATCATGTGGATGCTCCAGGACTCGGTGAACATGTGGGAAAATTTGGTATTATCAAATAGTCTATGAAAATTTTCAAACTAATTCTTATTTTTATTATTCTCTCTCGATTATTTCCTGTAGACAAATCTGGTACCACGGCAGCTAAATTTCTATCCATAAATATTGGAGCACGTGCTGTGGGTATGGGTGGAGCGTTCACCGCAGTAGCAAATGATGCCTCTGCTATGTACTGGAACCCGGCTGCTTTGCCACAACTGAATAATATTCAGTTTTATATTAATCATTCCAACTGGATAGCTGATATATCACACGATTACATTGGCCTTGTTTTTCCTCTTCAAAAAAGTCAGGCAATAGGGTTTAACGTTACCGCAACTACTATGGATGAAATCGAAGTTACTCGATATGGAGATGAGAACACAGGTGAGACATACAAGGCTGGAAATTATGCACTGGGAATTTCATATGGAATAAATTTGACAGACCGATTTTCAATCGGCTTAAATGGAAAACTGATAAGAGAGAGTATCGCTAATTCCTCATCTAACGGTTATGCTTTCGATATTGGTACCTTATTTGATACTCCTTACGGATTCAAACTAGGTACTAGTATCTCAAATTTCGGTCCGAAAATGAAAATGACAGGTGATGATCTGCTTATCCTAGCAGATATTGATGAAAACATCGACGGAAATAATGAAAGTACAACAGCTTATCTTACCACAGATCAGTTTGATCTACCTCTGATATTGAGAATCGGGGTATCAAATACACATGTAGTAAATAAACTATCTTTTACCTGGTCTTTTGATTCAAATCATCCAAACGACAATGAGAGCTATATTAACGCGGGGGTAGAGATTCGTTTTTTCAGAGGTCTGTAGGCTTTTCGAGCGGGAGAAAGGTTTCTTACCTTCAACAAAGAATCTCACCAAGAACCACTATTTTCCTTGGGCCTTGGGATTACACCACAATTAGATCGTCTAAATGATATACACATTGATTATGCCTATGAATCCATGAGATATCTTGGATTTATACATCAATTTTGTTTTAGTTTAGGGTTATAAAATCAGAATACTGTTTTACAAGATTTATTGAATCTCTTAATTAGAATATCTAAACTTACGACATCATATTAGGATTTTTCTATCCTATTAGAATTGAAAAAGGAG
>CAZNQF010000054.1:0-5966 GCA_964575125.1 uncultured bacterium | reverse complement strand
TTATACATCAATTTTGTTTTAGTTTTGGGCTATAAAATCAGAATACTGTTTTGTAAGATTTATTGAATATCTAAATTTACGACATCATATTAGGATTTTTCTATCCTATTAGAATTGAAAAAGGAGTAACTATGTATAATTCACTAAAAAATAATTTAATTATATTTTTTCTACCTATAATCTTATTTGGTCAAGTTGACTATAGTTCAGAGATTCAACCTATTCTTGATTCAAACTGTAGTGGATGTCATGGAAATTCTGGCGGACTAAATTTATTTTCTTATTCCAGCTTATTGGATTGCGGAAATAGTGGTGATGTAGTTGAACCCGGTAATCATTTATTAAGCTATCTATGGGAACTAGTGGATAATGGTGCTATGCCGCCTGGGAACAATCCTGATCTTTCTTCGGATCAGGTGAACTTGATAGCACAGTGGATCAATGAAGGGGCATTAGAAACCCCTGCAAGTAATGATGTAGTTGTTACGTTTCAAGTGGACATGACCTATCAGCAAGTTTCAGAGCTTGGAGTTCATATTGCAGGTGGATTTCCTAATCCCTATCCTGTTTGGGATCCAGCAGGAATTGCACTGTCTGATGATGATGGTGATAATATTTATCACACAACTCTTACGCTCCAGCCAGGAGGATCTCATGACTACAAATTTATCAATGGAAATGCATGGGGAATGGATGAAAGTGTTCAAAGAAGTATTACTGTTCCAGATACGGATACAGTTCTTGAGCCTGTTTACTTTGATGATTATGCTGATGTAGGAGGAGATTCGGTTTTTGTTACCTTCAATTTAAATACATCAACCGCCTCAGGATATAATGATTCATCTGTAATTTTAATTAGGGGCAGTTTTAATGAGTGGGTAGGAAATGATTGGCAAGTAGGAAATACTGGTGGTGATTATTGGACATTTACAAGCCCCACACAGTTGCAACCTGGAAATTATGAGTATAAATATGTTTTGATAGATGAGTTTGGTGACCATTGGGAATTGTTAGATAATCGTTCACTAGTTGTTGACGGCTTGTCTGATCTAGATTTAGATCTGGATTATTATGATTCAGATGGTCCACCTTTCACTCCAACAGATTCTCTCGATGTATGGTTTCGTGTTAGTACGGCAGGGCTACTTGGCTATACCGGAAATCCTATGCATATAGCAGGAGCTATGAATAACTGGATCGGTGAACCTCTCACCCAGGAAGAAGAAGGATCTGAATTTTGGTCAGGACAATATTCTTTTTCTGAACAATCAAGTATAGAATACAAATTTCTACACGGTGAATTAGGATGGGAATCAATTAGCAATAGATCAGCAACTATATCTACTGATACAACCTTAGCATGGGTTTATTTTGATGCTCTACCTCCTCCTGAAGAGGAAACAATCAGCGCTGAGGTTACACTAACCTGTGTTGTAGAAAACAATGTTTTTGATGATGTTAGAATAAAGGGAACATTTAACAGTTGGACAAGCGAACTTATGACAAATGATGGAGAAGGAAATTGGACATATACTACTGAATTACTAGGTCCAGCAACATATGAATGGGGGGCTGTATCTTGCACACCAGAGTCCTGTGATCCTGGAGATGGAGACTGGCTTCCTGCATATGCTGATTTTGAAGCATTTGTAAATCCAACAGTTGAAATTTTAGCAGATGGCTCTGTAAGTGGAGATCTCTCATTTACAGTGCCCTATCTTGGTGAGCTTATAGCAAACACCATCATTTTTTCCGTAGATATGACCGAATGGCTGGATGAGCCTGGAGCCACAGGGATGCCACTTTTTAGTGTTGAGCGTGGAGACAATATGCAGGTCAGAGGTGGATTTAATGGCTGGAGCGATTCAAACCCTGATATAAGTCTCATGGTGAGAGAACCTGGAACAAATATATTTACTCTTCCAGTCTCTGTGCCCAATTATCAAGGAGCAACTGTTGAATATAAATTCTATGTAGAACATAGTCAGGAATCTATAACTCATCTCGAAAGTATTTATGGGCCTCTCTCTGGTGGCTGGGCGAATTCTGGTTGGGAGGACTCTCCCCTCTACGGTGGAGGTAACCGTACATTTACTATGACCATGAATAATGGAAGTGTCCAACAGTTACCTATTGCAGGATATTTCGACCTGCCTGTTGGAGCTGTGGTCCCAGATGGTGAAACGGTCACCCTAACGTTCACAATTGATATGACTGATGCTCTAGACGATGGATTTTCTCCTGGTGATCCTGTAAGCATTAACATCAAAGATAGGTGGATGCATTTCTTAGGAGGGCTCCCCCATGGAACAGATGGGTCCCATCACCCTGCTACAGATAATGGAGATGGAACCTATTTGGTATCTCTTTCATTAAATGGTCCGTTACCATGGCACATGATATATGCCTGGGAATTTGAAAATTCAGATGTAGGATTACTACAGGAAGGCGGCGGATTTGGGTTTGGTCGTTTCCGTGCTCGATATTTTCATCAGGCCGCAGAATCAGGTTGTTCATGGTCAGACTATAATTTCCCTATTGATGAGTGGAAAAAGGATCCCCCATTATTTGTTGAGGAATGGGATCCAAGTAATATATGCACTGGCTCTTCGTTTAGCGTTTCAGTTGATCACTTGCAAGGATGGAACCTCGTGAGCCTTCCAGTTGATATATTTGACCCAACCTATACATCTATCTTCCCTGATGCAGTATCAGGAACCTTATATGGCTTTGATGATACATATGTTTCAGGAAGCTTTTTAGAAAGTGGTGACGGTTACTGGTTGTTTTTCGATTCAGAAGGTACTGACATAGTTAATGGTAACTCTGTAGACCAAGTGAACATCACCTTAACCGAAGGTTGGAATCTTATGGGAAGTTTATCCAATACTTTTTCAATATCATCAATAATAGATCCTGATGAATTGATTATTTCTGGCTCAGTTTATGGATTTGAAGGAACATATCAAAATACAAGCACGATTGTTCCCGGTAAAGGATATTGGGTCAACTCTTCAGGTGAAGGAGAAATAACCTTGAACAGTGATAATGCAGAGAGAGTGCAATCTTCTTGGGAGGATAAAACGATTGGAGCAAATGTGATACGATTTAATGGTTTTCCTCTGCATTTCGGTCTATCATTGTCTGATAAAGAATTAAAAAATTATCAACTACCTCCTAAACCACCGGAAGGATCATTTGATGCGAGATTTTCAAATGATATTAGAATAATGAAAAACGGTGGAAAAATTGAAATCATGGGTTCCAAAGAAAATATGGTGATTTCGTATGAGGTAAAACACAAAATCAAGAACGGATTTTCATGGATTCTAAAATCTAATACTGGGGAAACATTCCAGTTAATAGAGAATGGGGAATTTGTTCTAAATGGAAATATTAATGAATTCTATCTGGAGAAAACTACCTCCCTACCAGCTAAATATAGCTTGAATCAAAACTATCCAAACCCATTTAATCCAACGACAAATATAATCTATATGATACCTGAGAACAGTTACGTTTCCTTGAACATTTATAATTTAACTGGGCAAAAAATCATTACATTAAATCAGGGATATTTAGAGCCAGGGGCTTATATGGTTCAGTGGGATGGTTTAGACAGGTTAGGGATTCCTGTTTCAAGCGGTGTATATTTATATTCACTTGAATCAAAGTCCTTTTCAATCATGAAAAAGATGGTCATAATGAAATAAGTTAAAAGGTAGAGGAAGGTAATGTTATATGCATTACCTTCCTTTACAATAGTTTTAATTTTTTAAGCGTTCGTTCATATAACCTCCATTTCTCACGTTTTTTTAAACCATTTATATAGATTAAAAGCTTCTTTTTTAGCATTTCACGTACTTTAATTTTTTGGTTATTATTTAATTTGGAGTCGGTCAAAATATTTTCTAAAGATTTGATCCGATAGTGTTCGATTCCATCCGGCACTTTTGATAGTTGGTCATCATGCCCGCCATATTTAATGATCAAGGGTTTGTCCAAAAACAATACAGGATATTTGGATGTGATTCGTAGCCAAAGGTCGTAATCCTCACACACTTTTAACTCTTCATTAAAAAATCCAACATCATCCAAGAGGGATCTGTGAAATAAAGCAGATGATGGTGAGACCCTGCACATGTCTAGACATTTATCAAAAATCATTCCCCCAAATTTCTGATGTTTTTTCCCTTGGTTAACTCTAACTCCATTTCGTATCCAAATTTCATTTGTATGACAAAATAAAATATCTTGATTCTTCTCTAAACTTTTTACTTGTTGTTCCAGCTTATTGACTTTCCACTCATCGTCAGAATCTAAAAGAGCAATCCAATTTCCTATTGCATTATTAATCCCCGTATTTCTTGATGAGCTGACCCCTGAATTTAATTGTTGAATTAATTTTATTAATGGATATTCAGAATTAATCCACTCAAATGTTCCATCTGTAGAACCATCATCAACTACAATAATTTCAATTGGTTTATAACTTTGATTTATAACGGAAGTAATTGCACGTTTCAAAGTGTGCTTCCGATTGTAGGTTGGTATAATTACCGAAATATTGAAATTATTATTCAAATAACTTTATCGGATATGCCCCAGCATTAATTAATTTTTTAATTTCTCCCATAACATAAGGTTTATCATCTTTGTATGTCACACCAAACCACTTGGAGTCGCTTCTTAATACTTGAACCGGTTCCTCTCCAGCTTGAATAATTTCATTAATCACCGATGGAATAAGAAATTCACTTTTTAAATCAGTTCCGTTTTCTTTTAAAAATTCCACAAATTTTTCTTTTAAATATTTAAATAATATTGGGGTGAATCCCCACATATTCATTGATACAGGCTCAGTTCCATCTAATGCTATATCTCTATCGGATGAGACCCCATTCCCTGCTTTTTGTAGGTTGTTTGTTTCAATAACGGTGTCAAGTTTTCCTCCTTTCACTGTACAAAGCCCCCTAGTAACTCCACCAAAGATAGATAGTGTTTTATCTAGCTGGAATGCCACCATACTGAAACCATCTACACCTCCTCTATAATAATCCGCCACGATCTTAAATGATTCCCTACCATAGTAATCATCTCCATTTATTACAACAAATGGAGAATTAATGAAATCTGTTGCTGATAAAATAGCATGCCCGGTACCCCAGGGTTTTACCCTCTTTTTCGGACAGAAAAAGGAATCAGGGAGAGAGTGGAGCTCTTGGAATACAAATTCAACTTGAATCTTACCAGTATATTTTTCAGAAATTCTTTCCTTAAATTCATTTTCGAATTCCTGTCGGATAATAAAAACAACTTTATTGAAACCGGCTTCAATAGCATCATAGACTGAATAATCTATAATAGTTTCACCATTTGGTCCTATTGTATCCAGTTGTTTTAGGCCACCATAGCGTGAACCCATTCCAGCCGCCATAACAAGAAGTGTAATATCAATCATAAAATATTATATACCGAAATTAATCAATTCTTGTACCAGCTTCAGAATGTATTGTGTAAGCCTTTCCTCCAACTTTTTCAATCGCTTCTACAACTTTTTCTGGATTATCTGGAGCATATACAAACATACACCCACCTCCACCTGAACCTGTAATTTTTCCACCCAAAGCTCCCGCTTCCTTGCTAGCATCTAGCATTATCTCAATCTTTGGAGTACTAATATTCAACACATCCCTCAAAATCGTATGATGTTCAGATAACAGAAAACCTATCTTTTCGTGGTCGGGATCAACTTTTTTAAGTTCTGAAAGAGCTTGCCTTAAAATATCTCTATTTTTAATTGTTCCAGATAATAACTTGTTTTCATCAGTATTTAAATTGTATTCATTAATTTTATCCAACTCAATTTTATGCAAACTAAAATTACGGTTCTGTGACCGTATTTTTTCCAAAATTGCTAATCGAGAATCTCTACATCGCTGAAGAATTTCTATTGTATCCTTAGG
>CAZNQF010000053.1:0-11615 GCA_964575125.1 uncultured bacterium | reverse complement strand
ATGTTAAAGGAAGGGAAAAGTTATTTTCATATTGGCTGTTCAGGACATGAAGCAGCTCAATTAGCGGGTGCAAATGTAATGAGACCAGGGGAAGATTGGTCATTCCCATACTATAGAGATGCAGCATTTTGTTTGGGCATAGGAATGACGCCAAGGGAGCAACTCCTTTGTTTTTTAGCAAAAGCCAGCGATCCAAATTCAGGTGGGAGGCAAATGCCCCAGCACTATGGGCATAAAGCTCTAAGAATTGTGAGCCAATCAAGTCCAACTGGAACTCAGTTATTGCATGCAGTAGGCTGTAGTATGACACGGACTTGGAATAAAACCAAGGAATTAGTATATGTCTCATGCGGAGAGGGGACAACAAGTCAAGGAGATTTCCATGAAGCATTAAATTGGGCAAGCAGAGTAAAGGCGCCGGTGATATTTCATGTTCAAGATAATAAATATGCCATTAGTGTGCATATTTCAGAACAAACATCGGGAAGTTCTGTTTATACAATGGTAGCTGGATACCAAAATCTTGCAAGATTTGATGTAGATGGAACAAATTTTTTTGAAACACAATTAGCATTCAGAAAAGCATCAGAGAGGGCCAGAAAAGGGAAAGGCCCCACGGTTATTGTTAGTCACGTGGTGAGACTTTTACCTCATTCATCATCAGATGATCAAAGAAAATACAGGACCACCGAAGAGCTAGAAAAAGATATCACAAAAGACCCAATATTAAAATTTGAGAATGAATGTATAAAAGCTAATATGATAAATCATGATGAATTTGAAAAGCAAAAAAAGGATATTTTTAATCAGATTGATGAAGATGCAAAATGGGCAGAAGATCAATCCCATCCAGATTCTTCAACTGCTTTATTACATATTTATTCTGATAACTTTAATGAGATAGAAGTTGATTTTAAACCAATCTCAGATAAAGTTGTCATTGTAGATGCAATAAATCATGCTTTGGATGAAGAAATGAACAGAAATGAAAAAATGGTTATTTTTGGACAGGATATTGCAGATCCAAAGGGAGGTGTTTTTACTGCTACAAAAGGATTAACGGATAAATTCGGAGTTGGTCGAGTATTTAATTCTCCCCTTGCAGAGTCCTCTATTATTGGTACAGCAGTTGGAATTGCAGTAGCTGGCTGGAAACCAGTTGTTGAAATTCAATTTGGAGATTATATTTGGTATGGCATGATGCATATTCGAAATGAAGTGACAACAATGCGATATAGATCAAATAATGATTGGACCTGCCCTATGGTCATTCGTGTCCCCGTTGGGGGATATATTCATGGAGCGCTGTGTCACAGTCAGTCAATTGATGGTTTTTTTATTCATTTACCAGGGATTTATATAGCTTATCCCTCAAATGCATCTGATGCTAAGGGACTATTAAAATCTGCATGCCGCATGGATGACCCAGTTCTGTTTTTAGAGCATAAGGGGTTATACCGTCAGGGATATTGTGCTACACCAGAGCCGGACGAAAACTACCTTATTCCTTTTGGGAAAGCTAAGATTGTACAAAATGGAGAATCAGTTACAATCATAACTTGGGGAGCCATGGTGCAAAAATGTATTGAGGCCGTCCAGGAATTAAATATTTTTGGACAAGTTGAAATTATTGATTTGCGCACTCTAAATCCTTTAGATAAGCAAACAATCCAAGCCTCATTGGAAAAAACAGGAAAAGCCATGGTAGTTTATGAGGATAATTTAACCAATGGTCCTGGTGCAGAGATTTCTGCTATTATTGCTCAAGATTTTTTTGAACTACTTGATGGGCCTGTGATACGAATTGGTGCAAAAGATTGCCCCATTCCCTACAATTGGTTTTTGGAAGAGAAAATTTTACCACAAACTGCAGATATTGTTACAGGATTAACAGAATTGTTGGAGTATTAAAATGGTTGTAGATGTTGTAATGCCAAAAATGGGAGAATCCATAACAGAAGGAACAATTTTGGAATGGCGAAAAAATGTAGGAGAAAAAATTGAAACAGATGAAATCTTACTTGAGATTGGAACAGATAAAGTTGATTCAGAAATTCCCTCCTCTCATAGTGGAATAATTGCCGAAATATTAGCAGAGTCCAACGATGTTGTTGAAGTAGGAAAAATTATTGCAAGAATTGATACGGGTAAGGCAAAAACGCTGATTGAATCAAAGTCACAATCTTTTGAGCCAATTATAGAAAAAAAGAATGAACCAATTATTGATGAATCTATAGAATCGCCGGCAATTCAATCTTATCCAACTATTACAAATTTACCGGACCAAAAAAGATTTTATTCCCCAGTTGTAAAAGTAATTGCAAAAAAAGAGGGGATAAGTGACGAGGAAATGTTGAAGATCTCTGGAACGGGAAAAAATGGAAGGGTTTCAAAAAAAGATATTCTTTTATATATTAAAAAACGATCTACTGTATCAAAGCCTATTTCTGATTTTAATCAGCCTCAACCCTCTCCGGCTTATATTGAACCTCAATCTACTGATGAAGTGATTGAAATGGATAAAATGCGAAAATCTATCGCGGAGCATATGCGAGCAAGTTTGAACACGTCAGCACATGTACATTTAATGAACGAAGTTGATATGACACATATAGTTAATTATGTTGAACTTAAAGGCAGAGAATTTAAAAATAGAGAGGGGTTTTCGTTAACCTATACACCGTTTATAATTCATGCATGTGTAAAGGCGTTGAAAGTATATCCAGCAATGAACAGCTCAATTGAGGGGACAACAATTGTTCGCAAGAAAAATATAAATATAGGTTTAGCGGTGGCAGTTGAATCAGGTCTAATAGTTCCTGTAATATCAAATTGTGAAGAATTGAATTTTCTTGGTTTATGCAGGAAGGTAAGAGATTTGAGTCTACGTTCCCGCAACAAGCAAATAAAGCCAGAAGAACTTTCGGGCTCCACATTCTCACTATCAAATTTTGGTGTTTTTGATGTAATTGCAGGGACACCCATAATTAATCAACCCAATGTAGGTATTTTAGGAGTGGGAACCATTAAGAAAAAGCCAGTCGTTATAGAGTTTGAAGGTGGAGATACAATCGGTATAAGGCAACGTATGTATTTGTCTCTTGGATTTGATCATAGATTAATTGATGGAGCAGGAGCGTCAAAGTTCGTCAAATTGGTTAAGACTCATCTCGAATCTATAGAATTAGAGCACTTATTATAATGGAAAAACTTTCATCATATAAGCCAAAAATTACTTTAAAAATTGGAGCAGGTTATAAATTCATAGATGGGGTTGTAAAATCTCATAACTTGAATACAGTTTGTGAAGAAGCTCGTTGTCCTAATATCTATGAATGTTGGGGGCGCGGAACTGCAACAATTATGATCTTGGGTGATATTTGTACCCGAGCATGCGGGTTTTGCTCTGTGAGGACGGGCCGACCAAAGTGGGATGACCCTCGAGAGCCATACCGAACTGCTATGGCAGTTAAAAAAATGAATTTAAAACATGTTGTTATTACTTCTGTTGACAGGGATGATATTAAAAAGGATTTTGGTGCAAATATATGGGCAGAAACAATAAAAAAAATTCATAAATATGTACCAAACTGCACGGTAGAAGTGTTAACTCCTGACTTTCAAGGCAACCAGAGTGCATTGAAAAAAGTTTTTGATGCTAAGCCGGAAATTTTTTCACATAATGTTGAGTGTGTCGAAAGAATAAGCAAACAAGTGCGATCTCAAGCAAATTGGAAGAGGAGCTTATCAGTTTTGAGGTGTTCAGTTTCACGTGGATTATTAACCAAGTCAGGAATAATGGTTGGATTGGGTGAAACGAAAAATGAGGTTTTCAAAACTATGAAAGAGGTTTCAGATTTAGGGGTAAAAATTTTTACTATTGGGCAATATCTTCAGCCTTCCAAAAATAATCTGTCTGTAAAAAGGTATGTAGATGAAAATGAATTTTTGGAATATAAAAAACAAGGTTTAGAAATGGGGTTTGATGTGATTGAATCTGGAGCACTGGTGCGTAGCTCTTATCATGCTGATGAGCAGGCACGAAAAATTGTTGAATATGGAGATTTTTTACAAGCCTGATTATGATATTCCAACTATGTTAAAATACAAGACTACAATTTACATTTCTATTTTTTTATCTGGATTTATTTTGATTATTCTTAGCTTTAAAAACCAGAAAATACCATTTATCTCAAAAAATAAACCTTTAGTGCAGGGAGAAGCGGCTACTAATAGTCAAATCCAGTTCAGAAATACGGAGATTGAGAATCTTAGCATGAGCGTTCCTGTTGATTGGGTGCGAGAAAAACCTTCTTCTGCAATGAGGCTCGCACAATTTGTAATTCCGAATAAATCCGGTGAAAATAGTAACTTAACTATATTTAATAAAATTGGAGGTACGGTTGAAGAAAATCTAAATAGGTGGGCAGGGCAGCTCCAGCAGACGGACGGGGGCGATTCAAAAGAGAGAGCCGAGTTTTTATATAATATAATAAATGGTATTTCCGTTACATTTATGTATATAACCGGGACTTTTTTATCTGGCGGTATGATGGGAGGCGAAGTGATAGAGAGGCCAGGCTTTGCTCTGCACGCTGCAATTATAGAATTTCCCAATGAAAATTACTATTTTAAAATGACAGGCCCATCAAGTGAAATGATTACGAGAAAATCTGAGTTTGTAAATTTTGTAGAAAAGATAGAGTATAATAAATAATTTATCTGCCATATATGCAGATATCTGAAAATTATAAAGCCATATCAGCATATATTTAAAATTGGTATATTGTTTGTTTAATAAAGAATTATAATAAAATAAGGATAAAATGACAGAAGAAAAGAAAAATAAGTTAGATAATACAAATCCTGAAGACCAAAATGTAGAAGTTTATTCGGTTATGCCGCTGAGAAATACAGTATTGTTTCCACAACAGGTTATTCCTATTTATGTAGGGAGAGAAAAATCATTAAAACTAATTGGTAATTTAGATAAAAAAAATAAATATATTGTTGTTGTTGCTCAGGAAGATGGTTCTATAGAGAATCCAAAACCGGAGGATTTATACGCATATGGTACATTAGCCATGGTTTTAAAAGTGTTTGAGATGCCTGACAATAGTAAGTCTGCAATCGTTCAGGGAGTGGATAGGGTCAAATTATTATCATTTATCGAAACAGAGCCATACTATAGAGCTACGATTCAGAGATTGAATGAGCAAAAACCGACCGATGATCTTGAATTAGATGCATTGGTTAAAAACCTAAGGGGAACATTTAAGGATTTAATTCAGGTTGCTCCTAATCTAACGGAAGAACATTCTGGAATGTTATCAAATATCCAAAAACCAAATCGTCTTGCGGATAGAGCTATATCGTTATTAACGCTTTCCAATTCAGAAAAACAAACTATTCTAGAAGAGATGGATATAAAAAAACGGTGTGAAGAAGCAAATACAATTCTTTCGAAAGAAATTGAACGAATCAAGTTAGGGGAAGAGATACAGAGTGAAGTCCAGGATGAAATAGCTAAATCTCAAAGGGAATATTATCTAAGGGAGCAGTTAAAAGCTATCCGAAAAGAATTAGGTGAGGATGAAGGGTCGGTAGAACTCACTGAACTAGAAGAAAAAGTTCGGAAATCAAAAATGAATAAAGATGCGGAGAAAGTTGCTTTAAAAGAACTAAATAGATTGGAAAAAATTCCAACCCAATCTCCGGAATATTCTGTTGCAAGAACCTATATCGAGTGGCTTACGGATCTTCCCTGGTCTAAGTTTACAAAAGATCAGATTAAAATTAGCAAAGCAAAAAAAATATTAGATGAAGATCATTTTGGTTTAGAAAAAGTTAAGGAACGAATTTTGGAATATTTAGCTGTTCGAAGATTGAAACAGAAAAAAGATCCTGATAAATCTGTAAAAGGACCAATCCTTTGTTTTTCGGGTCCTCCTGGAGTGGGTAAAACATCTTTGGGTAAGTCTATTGCAAGATCTATGGGTCGAAAATTTGTTAGAATTTCGTTAGGGGGGGTAAGAGATGAGGCAGAAATTAGAGGTCATCGGCGGACATATATCGGTGCATTGCCAGGACGAATCATACAATCAATGAAAAAAGCAGGTACCAATAATCCAGTATTTATGCTTGATGAAATTGATAAACTGGGGTCAGATTTTAGAGGGGATCCATCTTCTGCAATGTTGGAAGTATTAGATCCAGAACAAAATAATGCATTTAACGATCATTATCTTGAAGTAGATTTTGACCTGAGCAATGTGATGTTTATTGCTACAGCAAATTATAAAGATGCAATTCCTCCAGCATTAAAAGATAGGATGGAGATATTGGAGTTTTCAGGCTATATTCAGGATGAAAAAGTAAAAATAGCACAAAATCATTTAGTACCGAAACAAATTGATGAAAATGGATTAACTAAAAAAGATGTTTCAGTGGAAGAAAGTGCACTTAAAGAACTCATTGAATCTTACACTCGTGAAGCAGGTGTCAGAAATCTTGAGAGAGAAATAGCCAATGTCCTCCGAAAGGTTGCCAGACAAAAAATCGAGAAAAAAACAAAAAAAACTAAGGTTAACTAAAAGAAAGTAATAGAACTCTTAGGTGCTCCTCGATTTTATTCAGAGATTGCAGAAAGAGCCACTAAACCGGGAGTAGTGACAGGATTAGCTTGGACAGCAGCTGGTGGAGATATTTTATTTATTGAATCTTCGAAAATGAAAGGTAAAGGAAACCTTACCCTAACAGGACAATTGGGGGATGTCATGAAAGAATCAGCTACAGCAGCCCTAACATATGTCAGGTCACATACGGATATTTTAGGCATTCCAGATGATTTTCATGAAAAAACAGATATTCATGTACATGTTCCCGCTGGAGCAATTCCAAAAGACGGGCCATCAGCGGGTGTGGGTATGTTTACATCCATTGTTTCCCTTATGACAGGATATTCAGTTCAGGATAAAGTTGCTATGACAGGAGAAATAACCTTGAGAGGTCATGTTCTTCCAATCGGAGGAGTGAAAGAAAAAGTAACTGCGGCACATAGAGCAGGAATAAAAACCATTATTCTTCCAAGTCAAAATAAAAAAGATCTCGAGGAGATTCCGGAGCATATCAAAAAAGATATGATTTTTCATTTTGCAAAGGAAATTATGGATGTGATTGATATTGCAATTCCGAAAGTAAATGGAAAAAAGAATAAAAAGGTTACAAAATCCAAAGCAAAAAAAAACATAAAAAAGAAATAATTTTGGGCGATTAACTCAGTTGGTCAGAGTGCCTCCCTTACAAGGAGGAAGTCGGCGGTTCAAATCCGTCATCGCCCACCAAGATAGGTTCCAACTCCTGTCAAATAGCATAGCCCCTGAATATCAGTTGCTACTCCCTTATTTTATAGGCTGCTACAGCAGTGGATAGCTTATTCATTTATTTTTTTAAATAGCTTAAAGATTCAGAGTTGAAAGGTATTGGACTTATATTAAACATTTTAAATATTTTTTCAGAATTACAAACATTGCCTTCCACAAGCATTGTAATTTGATCTTTAGTTACCGGGAACCAAGAAAAGCGACCGAATAAAATAGAGAGCCCTTTTATAGCAAATACAGGTGCAGGAATGATCCATTTATTTTTTCCATAAGACCCTGAAATAATTTTTATGATTTCTTTCCAGTAATATGTTTTAGCACCAAGATGATAAGTCTTATTTAATGTGCGTTCATCTCCAATAGATTTTACAAAAATAGCTGCTACATCTTTTACGTGAATTGGCGACATCGCAAAATTACCTGCCTTTAGCGGATTCAAGCCTAAATAAAAATTTGGTGCTGGTAGAGGAAGGTTAAGCATGTCTTTTTTTAGTTGTGTACAAAATTCCGGGCGTTTGGCTCCTCGAGGATCCCCAAATATAAGGGACGGACGAAATATGGTATAATCTAGATTAGTAGTCTTTAAATATTCTTCTGACAATAGCTTCGTTTTCTGGTAGTTAGTTTTAAGCTGTTCCACACCATTGGCAGACATTAAAATAAACCGTTTTATTTTTGATTTTATGGTAGCATCGATGCATCGTTTTGCACCTTGAAATTGTAATGCTTCAAAGGTGATTTCTTTTTTCGGAAATTCTCGAATAATCCCGATATTATAAATTACTGTTTCACATCCTTCAATTGTTTCATCGATTGCATTAACATCATTTATATCTCCAGAAATAATTCTACACTTATCACTTTGCAATATTTTTTTTTCAGAACCTTTACGAATTAAAATGCTAGGTTCGAATTGTTCCGCAATTAAATAATCAATAATATAGGACCCAACAAAACCTGTAGCACCAAAAAGAGCCACTCTCATCTATTTGGTTCTCCTTTATCTTCTTTATTTATATTATCGAAATATTTCTGAATAATATCTTTTCTATAGTTAAATATTTTTTCCAAGTCGGGACGTATCCAGAAAAAATTTAGAATCCAGCCCAACCAGCCAAAGGGAATAGCATATCGCACCTTATCTGTAATTTCAACCCCCCCATTTTTAGATTCAAAAGTATGGGTATGATGCCAAAATTTATATGGACCTTTTATTTGTTCATCGATAAATAAATAGGGTGGTTCATAACTAGTAATGAGTGTTCTCCAATGCACTCGGAATTTCAATAGACGTATTGTATAATCAATGATTTTACCTTTTTTCATTTTGATTGGTAAAGAACTAATAATATTAAAAGCCAAGTATTTGGGTGTAATCTTTTCAAGATTTTCTGGTTTAGAAAAAAAATCGAATACTTTTTCTATTGGCTTTTCTATAAATTGGGTTTTGTTAATTTCAAATACCTTCATCTGATTCTCTAGATTATTCTAGAGTATTAATAATGGTTAGTAAAATAAAAATCATTTATTTGATGATGACTATTTTTGAATAAGCTAATTTTATCACCACAAGCTGAATGGTAAAAGTTTGGGAGTATTTTTTTTATATTTTTGATAAGTTTCAAGATGACTCCATTTTTCATCGGCACTTTTTTCCAGCAAGTTAACCCCGCTAATTTTTGTCAGAAGCAGGGCTACAAAAAGTGGTGAAATCAAGGTCATATATTGCCAACCAGTAAGCACGGGAAAGGATATAACAGCCATACCAATCCAAATTAGGATTTCGCCAAAATAATTAGGGTGCCGTGAAATAGACCATAGACCTAAACTAATAAATTTACCACGGTTTGCTGTATTTTTCTTAAACCTCCGTTTCTGTTCATCGCTTATCACCTCGAATGTAAACCCAGTAATCCAAAATAGAAGACCTATAATAAAATAGATATTTATTGGCTGATTGGAATTATTTAGAATTAATGTTAAGGAATTAGCGGTTGTCATAAAGACCCACAATCCTGAAACGCTGAAAAACATCAGAAATTTAGTGAGTGATTTTTTTGCATCCTGAAAACGCTTATCTTCTCCAACATCAAATACCCTGATCAATAAGAATAAACCAAGTCTGAATGCCCAAATTATAATCAAAAGAGCAACAATCATTGACCGTATGGAAAGCTTTTCTCCTCCAGATACAACACTGTAGACAGCGATGCTGGTCATCACTAAATATGCGAGAGTACCAGTAATATCAAAAAATTTTTCAGTTTTTGCAAAATAGGAAGGAATAAATACAAGCCAGTGAATTAAAAATCCAATAATAGCAATCAACAGCAAGCCCGGTAATCCAAGAATTGTAGGACCACCTTGTGAGCCGGCCCAGGCAAAGAAACCGGAGATTATCACTGAAATAATAGAACCAAAAATATCTCTTATGTTTATCATACTCTTATGGATTAATTTTCCCTAGAATCTATAGTGAGTGATTCGATTAAAAGTAAATTAGACAATTTTTTTTTCAATTTACATAAACTATTTTTTTGTTGAGAAAATATAATAATGGCATTGCTAAACCCCAAACAGAACTCAGAACAGCAATGGAAAATACCGAAACCTCAAAAGCAATCGCTCCAAATTTTATTCCTGCTAAATAGGATAAAGGACCAAAAATTGCCCCCCCCAAAAATGCCAGTAGCCATTTGCCATCCAGCCAAGATAAGGAATGATTTAAGGTTGCCGAAAATCCTAACCACATTGCAATAATCCAAATTGGAGCTATATACTGGCTGGTTATCCCTTTATATTGTATAAAAGATGATTGTAGAAAAATAGTTTCCAAGACTGTACCAAATATGCCAACCAATATAACAAAAAATATTTCAAATCGATTAATTTTAAAGTATTTCAGATGCACAAATAAGTATAAAGCCATAACTCCAGGTCCAATGTACGGATAGCCTTCTTGAGTACCTAAAACACATGCCCACCAGCCTGCTTGAAAACCGATGATATTAATTGTTCTTTTGAGGTTTGACATGTAATGATTTTAATCAAAAAGTGAAAAATAATGCAAAAGTATAAAGCACATCTTTTTTGTTATTTAGTAACAAAATAAAGAGCGCAAAAAAAATAATAAAAACACAACTTAATTCAACATCCTTATTTTGCTTAATTAATAAGGAATTGAAACTATGTAATAACTTACATTAAGTTTAACAAGATATGTAACATGTCATTTGCAATTATAAGCTTTATAATAATGGTTTATAGAAAATACTAATGGAAATTAAAGGAAAAGAATCAAAAGAAAATTTGCTAAAAACTGCTGTTTTTCTTGCAGTGTTAACTATAGGATATAATGTAATTGAAGGAATTGCATCTGTATACTTTGGACTCGATGATGAAACACTTGCGTTATTTGGTTTTGGGTTAGATTCCTTTGTTGAAGTAATATCCGGAATTGGTATTTTGCATATGGTCTTACGCATTCAACAAAAAGGAGATGATCAAAGAGATAATTTTGAAAAAAAAGCTCTAAGAGTTACAGGCACTTCTTTCTACCTGTTAACCATAGGGTTACTTTTTTTTGGTATTACAAATCTTTTCACGGGTGCACAGCCTGAAAATACATTCTGGGGTATAGTTGTGGCAGGATTATCTATTTTTGTCATGTGGTGGCTTATTAATGAAAAAGTGAAAATTGGTAGTGCATTAGACTCTGCAGCTATTATTTCTGATGCAAACTGCACTAAAACATGCATGCAACTATCTATAATACTCTTAATCTCTAGTGTTAGTTATAAAATTTTTGAGGTTGGCAGTATTGATGCCATTGGATCTTTATTTATAGCTGGGATATCTTTTAATGAGGGGAGAGAAGCTTTTCAAAAAGCTAAAAAAGAAAAGGTGTGCTGTACCAGTGAGTGTTAGATTGTTAATCAATTTTATGAAATATAAAAACCCCATAGGAATGGGGTTATGATTGGTTTTGATGTTGTAACAGAATAAATAATTCTGTAAAGATATTCTCACCCGCTTTATATCTTTAAACATGTTAAAAACGGTAAACCTACATGTAAACTATCAAAGTATACTTTCATCTATATTATCGTTTATAATTGAATTTTCTTAAATATTATTTAATTTTATCGTTTTTTTATTTTAATTATATAATCTATCGCTTAATAGCTATAGCTATCGTTGTTTGAATGACCATGTGAACTCAAACTCTGCAAC
>CAZNQF010000052.1:11087-11670 GCA_964575125.1 uncultured bacterium | reverse complement strand
TAGAGGTATTTTTTCTTCATTATTTACATTAGTTTTTTTTACTTTTGTTTGTACATTTTCTAATCCCTGATTAACAATTTCCTTTGTTAGCTTTGCTCCACCTGGAATTCTTCCAACTTGAGCATGGTTTTTTCTTAATCGTTCTCCTGCATCTGTTTCTATATTATAGCCCCCTACAGAAACCGGACCCTGTGCGGTTGCCCAATTTCTTCCTTCACCACTCATTAGGGGAGTCATTAGTAAGACTCCTCCTTCTAAACTTGTAGCATCACCAATAGAAGAGACAACTACATCAAATGAGGTCCCTATTCTTCCATACGGTTGAGTCTCTCCGGTAACCATCACAGCTGCAACATTGCGTGTTCTTAATTCTTTTTTAGGTACAGTAACCCCAAATCTCTCAAGCATGTTACTGATTGTCTGTACAGTAAAAACCGCACCTCTCATCCCTGTAGATCTATCACCAGTTCCGCCTAAACCAATAACCAAACCATATCCAATTAATGATTCACTATGTGTATTCTCTACATGTGTTATATCTTTTACTCTTACTTCGCTTATCAGTACACTAAAGAGCAAAAGA